>CANHCD010000080.1 GCA_947458795.1 Cyclobacteriaceae bacterium
GTAGATTTCAACTTGGTAGCTGGTCCAATTGACTTGTTCTTTCCGGATTTGCTGTTGGTAAATCAAATCCGTATTGAGTAGGGGAAGGGGAGTACGAACGCGGGTGTCGTAAAAGTTGTCAGGAAGTAACTGTTCCGAGACGTTTTCGATTTGGGGGAATGTGTTGGAAGCCGTGAGCTTATTCAAAGTCGAATAAACGGGATTGAGCAAGTCTCCGACTGGAAATGCGATGGTTCTACCTCCTTCAGCCAAGGTGTAACTAGCTCCAAAATCTACAGAAGGGATAAAGAAGCTTTTTGCATCTTTCAGTGCCAATAAACTTTGTTCTAGGCTAGCATTTTTATCTTGTAGCACAAGGTTATTGGCCAAGCCTTCTTTGATGTAGGTATCCAAAACCTGCTGCGCCTGTGTAGGTGTAACTAGGAAGACTAGGTAAAGGAAAACCCCTAGAATTAAAGCGCGAATTGTCCTATTGATTTGCGTAGTAGCGTCTTTGATTTTCATGAGGAAAGTCTATCGAGAATGCTGAAAAATTCATTTAAACCATCATGAACGATGGTGTCTTGGCGCTGAGCCAATACGACCTCGCAGCGTCGGCGAATGCGTAAGGAAACCATACCATGTACGGTAGACCAAACGAGAAAGGAGAGCGCTTCTTCTTCATGTCCTCGAAAATGCCCTACATCTATACATTCCTTGATGGTGGAACGTAGGAAATTGAAGGTACCAAAGCCTTCTTTCCATTGCTCTTCGTTTGAATTAGAAACATGAAGGATGGGTGCATCTTTGATAAACATCAAGTCGTACATGTCTGGATTTTCGAGTGCAAAGTCCACATAGATTGCGCCCATTCTTTTTAGCCGCTCCATGGGATTGGATACAGCGGCAAGTACTTCCATGCGGCTCATCAATTGCTGAAAGCCTCCCTGGTGGAGCGCATGAAAGATCTCGTTTTTGTCTTTGAAATAGTGGTAGATGCTCCCCGGACTGTATTCAATCAAATCGGCAATGTTCCGAATAGAGGTTTTTTCTACTCCTTTTTCAAGGAAAAGGGTCTTGGCAGCAACTAAGATGCGTTCGCGTAATTCCTCCTTATCTCGTTCTTTTCGTTCAGCGATACCCATGATTAAATTTGAATAGTCAAAAATAAATGAACACTGTTTAAAAACTAAGAAAAATCAAAAAATATTTTAAAAAAGTAGGGGAGGAATCATTTTTTCGATTTAACTCTAGCTATTGATTCTTAATTGGAAAAACTCCACCGAGTTAACTAATTCAAATAAAAAAAGCTCGACGTAATCGAGCTTTTTTTGGAATGGAAGTACTCCTAAACTAAGAATACCGTATTTATTTCTCTTCCGTATTCGGTTTTTTCAATACCAAATAGAAGCAGTAAATCGTAACGCCAGTGATGAGTGCTTGCGTTACAAACGAAAGAATTAGCGCTGATGTGTTCATTGGATTGATTTTTTGCGTTTAATAGTGGAATACCATACGATGGCACAAATACCTAAGAATAAGAGGAGCAATTGAAGTCTAGCCCAGCCTGAATACATCATTTTTTCTTCCAAAACGGCAGCATTCTCAGGGTTGGCGAGAATTTGCGCTTCCAAGTCAGCAAAGGTGATTTTGCCAATTAGGGAACTTGTATCAAGTGGCCATCCTCCGCCTGAAAAGAGGTTGCTAAAGGCAGACACCCAATCGTTACCCGCGGGGGTAATCAAGGCACCTAAGAATACAATACTCAACAATACAGGAGTGACATAGGTCATGATCCATTTGTAGAAGGATGGAATACGGATGTCAGCACCTCGGGTGATTTCTTCCCATCCTTTTTTCATACCAAAAATATAGGTGAATAGGATGGTCTCTAGCAATGCAAAAATCACCAAGCTGACCGTACCTCCCCAATAATCGTACTCGTCAAAGTATCCGTACTGGTAGAAAAGAACGGTGGGTAAACCCATGGCCAAGGAAACTAGTCCAAAGGAAACAGCTCCCTTTACCTTGCCCCAACCAAACTCATCCTGCATAAAGCCCATCCAAGGAGTACCCATGGCTAGGGAGGAAGTAATGCCTGCAAAGAACAATAGCCCAAACCAACAGACTCCGGCAAAGGCACTAATTAGTGGCCCCCATTGTTGGAAGAGGTACGGCATGGTCTGGAAAGCCATACCAAATCCTGCATTTTCCAACACCCAATCCAATCCAAGAAATCCAGCAGCGATTGGAATCACAATGGCACTTCCTAGGATTACTTCTACAAATTCGTTGGTAAATCCGGCAGTAACGGAGTTGAGCGCGATGTCTTCGTTTTCCTTGAGGTAAGAGGCGTAACACTGAATGGAACCCATTCCGACTGACAAGGTGAAGAAGATTTGTCCAGCTGCAGCCAGCCAAACCTTAGGGTCTGCCAGCGAGCTGTATTGAGGGGTCCACAAGAAGTTAATTCCATCCCATGCATTTGCATCAGGGAATTCTTCTGAGGCAAAGGAACTGCCCATGGTCCATCCACGAACTGCTAAAATAATACCAAATAGGATCAACAATGGCATTCCGATTTTAGCAACTTTTTCAATACCGCCCAATCCCGTAGAAAGGATCCATACATTGACTCCTAATACTAAAATATAGGCTATAACAGGAAATAGCGGGATTCCGAAATCCGAACCAGAAAGCTGTACGTACTGATCAAAAAACAAACTAACCGCTTCTTTACTCATTCCAGTAAAGGTTCCGATGACACTGTGCACCACGTACACAAAGGTCCAGGACTCAATGTAGGTGTAGTAAGCGACTACTGCGATGTTGGTAAAAATACCGAACACCCCAATGTACTTCCAGTACCATTTCTTACTCATGGAATCTAGGATGTAAGGGGTACTGTGGTTGCCCAATTTACCGCCAAATCTGCCCATACTCCATTCCGTAAATAGCAACGGAATACCCATCAATAGGAAGCAGATGATGTAGGGGAGAATGAAAGCACCTCCTCCATTTTGGACTGCTTGAACTGGAAACCTGAGGAAGTTTCCAAGACCTACAGCATTTCCTGCCATGGCCAAAATAAGCCCAACACGCGAGCCCCAAGCCTCTTTTTTCATAAATAATGTACGTTAATTGATGGGAATCTAAACTTATAGATTTCCAAACTTGATTTTTGTCTTTTACAAATAGGTGGTTATCGAGATTCTTGGGAAAAGAAAGCCTCGATCATCGCATTCCGTTTGTAATCCAAGAATACCACTTTTTTTTCAGAACAAACAACTTAAATTCCAGTTGCACCCCTAAAAAACCACAGCTTCCAAGGACTAATATTTAAAGTAACATGATTTTTTAGTGCCTGTAACTAACTGGAATAGTTGGATTTAGTAGGTAGGGACCGAATCGTTGGCTTTGATTTTTACCCTTTAAAAACAAGACCTAGAAATGCCTAAGGATTTTTTTTTTCTTAGGATGAATTCGAGGATTACTGTAAATCCACAATTTTAAGTTCATCCAAGCCCTGATTGAACTTTACTTTTTTCCAAGGTGAAGATGGAAATAGGATAGAAGTCAGTACCAATTCGCCCTCGTTTACAAATAGTTCTACGGAAGAAGCATCCAAGAAAATTCGAATCGACTCCGCTTTCCAGGACATGGGGGCAGAGTGTGCGGCAGCAAAATCCCGATTGAAATTTGTTTTTCCTGATTTTCGTCGGTCTATAGTTACCAAACCCATTTCCTTGGAAATAGCGAGTTCCTCACCGAGCTCATTGGATAGGGTCAATGAAAATTGATCGTCGCTGCTCACTTCGGCAAGAATTTCAACTGCAGATGATGGAAGAAGTGATTCGGTTTTTGAAATCGGGTAGCTGGTTTTCCTGAGTTTTTCTAACTCTCTAGCAGGAGCGGATTTGAGGAGTAAGGTTCCATCAACGTCAAAAAGGCTGATTTCTCGAGGTAAAGTGGTTGCTGATCGCCAAGTCGTCGTTGGGACCACCTGTGCATAGTCCCAGTTGCTCATCCATCCTATCCAGAGGGTTCGATCCTGATCGGCAGGAAGGTTGGACCAAGTCACCCCTGCATAATTGTCAGGACCGTAATCCAACCAGCGGATCATCGTGTCGTCTGGAGTAAATGTACCGTGCTTGAAATCCCCGATAAAGTACTGGGTGGCAGAGCCTTTTTGAGGCCCACCAGGATTCATGCTGACTAGCAATACCCACTTTTGACTCCCATCTGGGGCTTTCATTGGAATCAGATCAGGGCATTCCCAAACGCCACCATGTGCGCCTATACCTTGCCCAAACTCTCCCAAAAGTGACCAATTTTTCAAGTCGGGAGACTCATAAAATTGAACTTTATCCTTGACGGCAAGGGTCATCAGCCAACTCTTCTTTCCATCTTCTTTGGTGATCTGGGTTACTTTTGGATCTCTAAAATCCCGTATTCCTGGATTTAGTAGTACGGGATTAGCAGCGTATTTGCTCCAAGTTTTGCCCTTGTCCACCGAATAGGCTAGCCCCTGGGTTTGGAAGTCAATCGCACCTGCTTTTTCTTGAAGAGAGTTGTGGTAGGTGAAAATCGCCACGAGGGGAGGATTTTCTTTGGTTCCCAATTCGGAGCTATTTTCTGTGTCATAGACTGCACTCCCTGAAAAAATAGTTCCCAAACTATCTGGAAAAAGCGCGATAGGCAACTCTTCCCAGCTTACGAGATCCTTGGATACCGCATGACCCCAGTGCATAGGTCCCCAAACGGTACTATCTGGGTTATGCTGGAAAAATAAATGGTATTCTCCGTCGATGTAAACCAGTCCATTGGGGTCGTTCATCCAACCCTTGGCAGGAGTGAAGTGGTAGCCGGGTCGGAATTGTTCCAAGGTATTTGGACTGAACTTGATTTCTTGCTGGGTGCAGGATAAAATGGTGAGACTCGCCATACAGCTAAAAAAGAGAGATCTAGTTTTCATTTGCGTTTGAATTTGAAGTTAAAATTATCCTTTCCAGTTGATTTTAGCCTGCATTCTACAAGTATTTCACAAAACTCCTGCTGTCTTGTTTTTTCTTCTTAGCAAATCAGGATTTCAGGTATTCCACAGACTTCATAAAAAGTTAACCTCGATGCTTTTTGAGGGGGTATTGCTTCTGATTTTTTTTAATCTGGGAAGCTTGGTAGCTTTGGGCTGTATTTAATCTTTTTTTAAATGAAAGGAATCATTTTAGCGGGAGGGTCAGGAACCCGACTTTATCCCTTGACTATTGCAGTCAGTAAGCAACTCATGCCGGTATACGATAAGCCCATGATTTATTACCCCTTGTCTGTCTTGATGATGGCAGGAATACAGGAAATATTAATCATTACGACCCCCGAAGATTCGGCAGCATTTCAAAGGCTGTTGGGCGATGGTTCACATGTGGGTTGCCAGATTAGCTATGCGGTTCAACCTAGTCCTGATGGTTTGGCTCAAGCCTTTATCATTGGGGAAAGGTTTATCGGAAAGGATAAAGTAGCCTTGGTGCTTGGAGATAATATTTTTTACGGTTCAGGCTTGCAAAAGACCTTACAGGAAAATACGAATCCAGATGGAGGAGTAATCTTTGCCTACCACGTTAATGATCCGGAGCGCTATGGGGTAGTGGAGTTTGATGCCAATCAAAAAGCAATCTCCATTGAAGAAAAACCTGCACAGCCCAAATCAAACTATGCTGTGCCCGGCTTGTACTTTTACGACAATGAGGTGGTGGAATTAGCAAAAAACATCAAACCAAGTGTTCGCGGGGAACTAGAAATCACCGATGTCAACAACGAATACCTTAAAAGAGGGCAACTTCAAGTGGCCATCCTCAATAGAGGCACTGCTTGGCTAGACACAGGAACCCACCAATCCTTGTTGCAAGCTGCCCAGTTTGTAGAGGTAATCGAAGAGCGCCAAGGATTGAAAATCGGCTGTATCGAGGAGATCGCCTACCGAAATGGATTTATTGGCAAGGAAAAGTTGCTGGAAGCTGCCTCCAAACTTGGGAAAAGTGGATACGGGGCTTACCTAAGACGATTGGTGAATTAATTAGTTGATTATCCGCAATATACGATTGGCTCCATATGATTTACCCCTGCGGATAATCGTCCACAGACGACTGTCCACGGACCACGGCACACCAAATTTAACTTTAAACCTTATTTAGGCCGAATCTAATTGTAAAGCAGACAATTAGATTGATTTTCTAATACAAAGCCAACAAAAAAACCTCCAATCGGAGGTTTTTTTGTTGGGGTTGCACCTTAAATGATTTTCCGAAGTTTAAACCAGATGAAAATCACTATTGAAATACTGATCATTATCCCCCATGTGAGGTAATAGCCATATTCCCAATTCAATTCAGGCATAAACTTAAAGTTCATCCCATAAACCCCCACAAGAAAGGTAAGGGGTAGAAAAAAGGCAGAAAAAACAGTCAGAAGTTTCATTACTTCATTGGTCTTCTGAGAGTTACTCGACAAGTAAATGTTCAGTAAGGAGTTTGCTTCATCTAAAAAATCTTCAAACTGAAGAATTAGGCTGGATGCAGTTTCCTTTAAGTCTTGAAGTTGAACCTCGTTGCTCTGCTGTACGGTGAGATGTAGCAGCAAGTTTTGAGTCAAGTGAAGTACCTTTTTGCAGGAGCGAGCTTTTGCCTTCGCAAAATAGAGTTGTTCTACAGAGAATCGTTTATTACGGCCGAGGAAAACAGCACTTTCGAAATGATCCATCTCTTCTGACAACCAATTTGCAGGTGCCTCATAGGTTTCAAGCATTTTTTCGATGATTTTTAAGATAAGGGATTCTGGGTTTTCAAAATGTCCAGAAATTTCACCTATGAATTCAAACGGCTTTTGGTGTACCGATATCAGGATTTCATCTGTGAAAAAGAATCCAATCTTATTGGTTAGCTCAGGTATGGTAGTGAGTTTCCCATTTGGCTTGGTACTAAATGCCCGTAGCAGCAGGAAGGTAAATTCCCCCACTTTTTCCAGTTTAGGCAAGTGACCCACCTGTACTAAATCCTGTAGAAGGTGTGGATTCAAACCATAGGGCTTAATGATTTCTGTAAGCTCCGTTAGTTTGGGGTTTTCCAAATCTAACCAATGAAAATTCGCAAAATCAATTCGGTTTTCTTTCATGACCTATATTTATTCTAATTCACAAGTTCATTTAACGTGAAACTAAGGAAAGACTTTTCCTTAAAATTTCACCCATGGAGTTGCATTTCAAAAAATCCTTGCTTTGGTAATGCTTGGCGAGCTCATTTTTTAGTTGATCCACATGGGATTTAGGTGCGAGCTGGTCCTTTTCCATGGTTTGAAGAATGTCTTCCAATTCGGAATGTGAGGACTTCACTCGTGTAGCAATGAGCGAGCGTTCTTCACGTTGGTATTGACGCATGGACTCAGGTGTGATTACATCCATCCCCAATTGAATCAAGGCATTATTTTCTTTGAAATACTGGGGTAGGTAGATGGATTTTTTTGCTTCGTAGCACTGTTGATCAAAGTCGATGGCACGGATACGGTAATGCGTTTCTTCAAAATCAGGAGTGACATCGATGACAAAGTTGGAGGAATGCATGTCTCCAAGTAGCCGAACGAAGCAGCGTTCGTTGAATTTTACAAATTCCTTCGCCAATCGGATGGGGTTGAGATTGGGATCAGACATATGCAATCGCATAAATTTCTCCCCAGGAATTCCCGCAATATGCTCTTCAATAAGTGTATTTTGATGCACGAGGTAACTAATTCGATTCGGAGAAAGAAGATCTTCCAATTCCAAGCCATACACCCGTGAGGCGTCTGCATTTTTGATGTAGAAATAATCAAAGTTGTCGTTGATGCGATTGACCATGCGCACCCGAAAAGGTTGCGTATTTCCATA
>CANHCD010000081.1 GCA_947458795.1 Cyclobacteriaceae bacterium
AGCAATGGTGCAGGATCAAGTCAAAGAGACCCACCGGGAAAAGTTAGTCGAACTCCTGCAGCCCATGTATGGACAAAGCTACTCTTCCACATATGCTTTTTTAAGTGCTTATTCTTCCAATTTTGATCCATATAACGAGGAACTGAAAGCAAAACAAGCTTGGGATCAAGTGATTTGGGACGATTATGGATTTGCCTTGGCCAAAGCGGCTGGCGAAGGACCTGGTCGAGCATATCCTTGGACCAGTTTGGCCTTGTCAATAGGACTTGTGGTCTTGGGTGGTATTCTGTTTCAATTTGCTGGATCTGGTTCAGTGCATACAAGTTTGGCACATACTGGAGTATTCCATTCCTCGCTCAAGAATAGAGGTGTATTGGGCATGCTTACGGGCACCTACCTGATCGGGTTTTATGTGATTTTGTACTGGTTTCCAGCCTATCTCAGTCCATTGGTATGGATGGTGGAACCCATTGCGCAGTTCTTGTCAGGGGGCCCTGCCAGCCAGTGGTTTTTATATGGTTTGGTGTACACCTTGGCGATAGGAGTAATGGGGATTCGGATGGTGTTGAAGTACCGGGACAACAAGTACCAGCAGCTGCGCACGGCTTCGGTGGTATTCTTTCAAACAGCCTTTGCCTTTCTTATTCCTGAAGTGCTCGTTTTGTTGAATAAACCCTATTTTGATTTCAAGAATATCTGGCCTTTGGATTACGATTTCTTCTATGATTATCAGATAGATACCTTTATTTCTAGCGGTGGATTGGGGCTATTTATGTTGATTTGGGGGATTCTGTTGATTGTGATTGGTGTGCCAGCATTTACCTATTTCTACGGCAAACGCTGGTACTGCTCCTGGGTTTGTGGCTGTGGAGGCTTGGCAGAGACAGTCGGAGATGGATTCCGTCACCTGTCTGACAAATCCTTGAAGGCCTGGCAATGGGAGCGTTGGATGATTCATGGCGTACTTGCTTTGGCTGTGGTCATGACCTCCTTAACCATTATCAACTATTTTTCTTCCTTCAGTCTTTTAGGGCAGGTAACCAATCAACTGCATTCTTTTTATGGATTTGCCATTGGCTCTGCTTTCGCGGGAGTAGTGGGAACAGGTTTTTATCCCTTCATGGGAAATCGGGTTTGGTGTCGATTTGGTTGTCCCTTGGCAGCCTATTTAGGTTTGGTGCAACGATTTAAATCCCGCTTCCGCATCACTACCAATGGAGGACAGTGCATCTCCTGCGGCAATTGCTCCACCCATTGCGAGATGGGGATTGATGTGCGGGCTTATGCGCAGCAGGGCCAAAATATTGTGCGATCTTCTTGCGTGGGATGTGGGGTTTGTGCCTCGGTTTGTCCACGTGGCGTTTTGAAGTTGGAAAATGGTCCCGAAGAGGGGCGTATTCACGAGTTCCCGATCCTTATCGGCAACGATTCCATCAAATTGAGATCCTAAATGGTACTCCTGTATATCTGTGCTGGCCTCTATTTTTTGGGGATGGGTTTTATATTCTTGTACAGCCTGGCACAAGGGCATCTGTTGGTGTATTTCTTCAAGTTTAGAAAAACAGAAAAGCAGGTTCCGCATCTGGTTCCCAATCCTTGGCCAAAGGTCACGGTGCAGCTTCCCATCTACAACGAACTGTATGTAGTCGAGCGACTGATAGATGCAGTAGCCAAACTCAATTATCCCAGTGATTTACTTCAAATCCAGATTTTGGATGACAGCACGGATCAGACTTCTGAACTGATTCAGGCCAAGTTGTTGGCTTATCCATCGGTCAATTTTAAGTACCTCCAACGTACCAATCGGCAAGGATTTAAGGCGGGGGCATTGCGAGAAGCCTTGCCCTCTGCTGAAGGAGAGTTTATTACCATCTTTGATGCGGATTTTGTGCCGGATCCCGATTTTCTGATCAAGGCCTTGCCCTATTTTTCCTCCACCCAAGTGGGTATGGTGCAGAGCCGCTGGACGCACCTCAATCAAAACTATTCCATCCTCACACAGCTGCAGGCTTTTGCCCTGGATGCCCATTTCTTGATTGAGCAGTCGGGGAGAAACCAGCAAGGGGCCTTTATCAATTTCAATGGGACGGCAGGAATTTGGAGAAAAGGGTGCATTCTAGATGCAGGAAACTGGGAGGATGACACGCTCACCGAGGATTTGGATTTGAGTTACCGTGCCCAACGAAAAGGATGGAAGTTTGTATACCGACCTGAAATCGAATCCCCAGCAGAATTGCCGCCGATTCTTTCGGCAATCAAATCCCAACAATTCCGATGGACCAAGGGCGGGGCGGAATGTGCGGTCAAGCATGCAGGGAAGGTTCTCAAAGAAAACCACCCCATGGGCATTAAATTTCATGCCTTTGCGCATCTCTTCAATTCCACCATATTCATTGCCATACTCTTGACAAGCTTTTCCAGCATCGGGCTCTGGTGGGGGGTGCAGTTGAAGGTGATTCCTCTGGAACTTTTTTGGGCTTCAGGAATTTCCATGATTGGGTTTGTGCTCGTAGCGGGGGTGTATTTGGTTTCCTATCTTACCGCGCAGCCCTATTCTTGGAAGTCTATTCTTGGAGCTGTGTGGAAGTTGCCCCTCTTTTTTTCGGTATCTATGGGTCTTGCCCTGCACAATTCTCAGGCTGTACTGGAAGGCTTAACTGGAAAGAAATCCCCATTTATCCGTACCCCAAAATTTAATCTTGAAGCTGGTAGCGTCTCACTTCAGGAAAACGCCTACCGACTACGGGCTCTGCCTATGAGCACTTGGCTGGAAGGGGGTATGGGGCTTTTGTTTGGAGGGATGGTTGTCTTGGCTATCGTCTACGGCAATTTTCTTTTTCTACCCTTTCATGGGCTTTTGGCATTGGGTTATAGCCTTGTGTTTATTTCGTCTTTACGCACTCGCTAATGCTTGCTATGAATACCCCGCCAATTGTTGATGTCATCATCCCTGCTTTCAATGAGGAAAATTCCATAGCCAAGGTAATTGGGGATATTCCAGCGCTGGTTCGCCATGTTGTGGTAGCCAATAACAATTCGACCGATCTAACCGCAGAGGTGGCAAAAGCAGCGGGTGCTCAGGTGGTATTTGAACCGCAAAAAGGCTACGGAAAGGCTTGTTTGACGGCTATGGATTGGATCAAGCAGCAAGAAGTTCAACCCGATATTTTGGTCTTTTTGGATGGTGATTACAGTGATTATCCCGAGGAATTGAAGTTGCTGATTGCGCCCATTCTCGGAGGAAAGTCCGACCTAGTTATCGGATCTCGCTCCTTGGGTCAGCGTGAAGCTGGCTCCATGACAATTCCACAGGTTTTCGGCAATGAACTAGCTACCACGCTAATGCGCTGGATGTATGGGGCTAATTTCTCTGATTTAGGTCCTTTTCGGGCGATTCATTGGAGGAAATTGCTTGCCTTGGGAATGGTGGATCAGAATTTTGGATGGACCATTGAGATGCAAATCAAGGCGCACCAAGCAGGCCTTTCTTACGCGGAGGTGCCGGTCACTTACCGAAAACGAATTGGTGTTTCGAAAGTGAGCGGAACGGTGAAAGGGGTTATTGGCGCCGGATATAAAATTATTTTCACGATATTTAAGTATTGGCGGCCCTTTCGATAGCCGCTATTGATTGTTCCACTCTTGGCTTCTTGTCCCATGCAAAAACTAGCTAGATTAACCCTGCCTTTATATTTATTTCTTTTTTTGGGTGCAGTTGGATTAGTTTCCTGTGCTCCAGAGAATAGAGAAGGGGTGGTAGAAACTCAATTTGCAAGTTACTGGTACCAAGGAACTGCTGAGGTGAATGTATTTGACTTGCAGCAAAGCAGGTATGGGGTGGTTCGTCCGGGCAAGGCAGTCATGATTTTTGTTACCGAAGATTTTTCTAAAAGCAAGCAAGTTAAGTTGGACGCTCCTGAGGACAGGCCTTCGGATGCACAGAAGGTGCTGAAATTGAATATGACGCGGGATTTTGTGACGGGTGTGTATCCCTATCACACCATGCTATCGGTATTTACTCCGGTATACGAAGAAAGCCCGGCTCCAAAATTGACAGCCTCGGTGACCGAGTGGTGTGGGCAATCCTTTACCCAACTCAACCACAAGTCCGGGAAATATACTGCAAAGCAGTTTTCCTATTTTGAATCTGAGGGGGATCTGGAATCCAAACTGGATGGACAAGCGGAAGAGGAGCTTTTCACCTTAATCCGACTTCATCCCGACTTAGTTCCTCTTGGAAATGTCACCCTGATTCCCAGCCTTATTTTTCAGCGCTTTGCACATATTCCGTTGAAGGCAGAGCAAGCGACTATCTCCCGAAAAGCCTTGGGGTCGGACCAAGCCGAGGTGAAGGTCGTGTATGCCGAGATTGGTCGGACGGTTACCATTCGCTACCAGCAACTTTTTCCTTTTGAGATTACTGGCTTTACCGAAACCTGGACCAAAGCAAATGGGCAGCAGGAAGTGACCACGGCTACCCGAACGCACTTGAGGCAGATGCCGTATTGGAAGCAAAACGAGCAGGTATATGAATCCCTGCGAAAGGAATTGGGACTTTGAGTGATCCAATGAAAAGGGGATTTAAAGTTGCTTCAGTCGTTCTTTTGGCTGGGGCTTTACTGCTTTTGGCACAGGTTCCTCGGGAAAATTTCGGATTGACGGTTCTCCTATTCTCTCTTGCATTTGGAGGCATGCTGGGCAGTTACCTACTCTCTGGTGAGGAAGTTAATTTCAAGAGGCTGCTGCTGCTCGGGATACTTTTGAGGGGATGTCTTTTCTTTTTTGAGCCGAATTGGTCGGAGGACGGAGCGAGGTTTTTGTGGGATGGGGAGCTTTTACGTCAAGGTCAGAATCCTTACGGCTTGACTCCAACGCAAGTACTAGAGCAACAAGGGCAGGGAAGCGGGCTAGGTGCCCAGCTTTTTCAAGACCTGAATTCTCCGAACTACTATTCTGTGTATCCTCCCCTCAATCAAGCATTCTTTTGGCTTGGAGCGTTGGCGGCGCAGGGGAGTGTGGCGCAAGGATATCTTGCAATGCGATGCATGCTTCTGCTGGGTGAGATAGGTGTTTTTTACCTGCTTTGGGGATTATTGGTTCGGTTTCAACTTCCGGGGAAACAGATTTTGCTTTACTGGTTTAATCCCTTGGTGATCTTGGAAGTAGTGGGCAACCTGCATTTTGAAGGGTTTGTACTCTTGTTTTTACTGGGCATACTTCTCAATTTATCTCGGCAGAAGCTGGGATGGGCAGGTACATTTTGGGGATTGGCTGTGGGGATGAAATTGCTCCCATTCTTGTTAGCCCCGGCTTTTTTCTTTTGGAAGGGTGTTCGAATTTCACTTCGGTTCTGGGGTATGGCTACTGGGGTTTTAGTCTTGGCTTTTTTTCCGTTAGTCTACTGGAATTCATCGGAAAATTTCCTCCAAAGCCTTCAACTCTATCAAGGGAAATTTGAGTTCAATGCCTCGCTGTATTACTTGTTTCGAGCCGTAGGTTTTGAGCTCGTAGGTTTCAATACCATTTGGTACCTGACGAAAATTGGAATGGTGATCACCCTCTTTGGAGCAGTTTGGATTTCTTGGAAGCAGTCGAATGCCAGCCTCTTCGAAATCCCTGGTTTATGGGTGTTGTTGTACTTGTTGTACTTTTTGCTGCAGCCGGTGGTTCATCCTTGGTATTTATTACCAGGATTGGGCTTGTCCATTCTTTCTCGCCAATGGACTTTCCTGCTTTGGTCTTTTGGTGCGATTTTTTCCTACCAGGCTTACAGCCAAAATCCGATTCAGGAGCAAGCCCTATTTTTAGGTTTGGAATATGGACTGGTGCTCCTTGGTCTTTACTTGGACTATTTTCGAAAGCAAAGAACTACTACCTTAGGTCTATGAAAAACGCAGTGTTATTTCTTGTAATCCTATTTGCATGGTCGGCTTGTACGCCAAGCCCTGAGGAGCAGGCGCTAGATCTTTTGGACAAGTCCATCGTAGCGCATGGAGGCAAGGAGGATTGGGAGAACTTGAAGGGTATCAAATTCCAAAAGTGGACGCGGATGTTGGATGCAGAAGGGAATATAGAATCGGAGTTGGATCAATCGCATGCCTTTCGATTTAGCCCACAATTTGAAGGAAAAATCAGTTGGACCAAGGACAGCATTCCGAATTCAATGAGTTGGGACGGGGCGGTCTTTCGCTACCAGATGGGGGAGAATGAGGTGTTGAATCCTGATTTTTTGGCTTCAAAGAAGAAAGATTTTGATGCTGCATTTTACACCGTGGCACAGCCTTGGAAGTTACTCGACAAGGGAGGAAAACTCATTTACGAAGGGAAAAAGACCTTAGAGAATGGTAAGGAAGTGGAATCCATTCGGGTGGATTATGGCCCAGATTCAGATACCTGGTGGTACTATTTTGATCCAAGCAACTTCCTGATGGTGGGCAATGAAGTTAAGCTCAAGGATCACCGAAGTTTGGTTTACGATCTAGCTGCTGAGCAGGCGGACAAATTGCTATTTCACGGTACCCGAGAAAGTTGGCGGGTGGATGAGTCAGGGAAGCGCTTGTTTCTCCGAGCCGAGTACCGTTATTCAAATTTTGAATTGGTGTATTGATCACCGGTTCTATTTTCTCTTAAAAGAAGAATTTCATTTAAACTACTACAGCTATGAAATTGGTATTATTCAGTTTAGGCATTCTCTCCCTTACTTTTTTTGGGGTTTCCTGTGATTCCAGAACAGAGGTAGAGCAAATCGTGGATGCGGCCATCGCTGCTCATGGAGGTGACCGCTATGCCGAAACCGCCATCGATTTTGATTTCAGAGGAACGCATTATTCCATTTTCAAATCTCCCGCTGCCTTTGAATACAGCCGGGAATTTACCGACTCCACGGGTCAGGTTGTGGATGTATTGAATAATGCCGGATTTACGCGAAAGGTAAATGGGGTGTTGATTGATACCCTAACCGAAGAGCGGATTGGAGCTTTTTCACGGTCGGTCAATTCGGTGGCCTATTTTGCCTTTTTGCCCTACGGGCTAAATGATGCAGCAGCTATCAAGACCTACCTCGGACAAACGAAAATCAAGGGAAAGGATTACCATCAAGTCAAGGTGACTTTTCAAGCAGAAGGTGGTGGAGATCATTTCGAGGATGAGTTTTTGTACTGGTTTGGGGTGGATGATTCCCGAATGGATTACATGGCCTACAGCTACCATACCGATGGTGGCGGAGTTCGGATGCGAGAAGTTCGCGAGGCACGTGAAGTAGGTGGGATTCGCTTTCAGGATTACATCAACTTGAAGGCGGCCAACAAAGAAACTCCCTTGGATTCCATGCAGTACTTGTACGAAAAAGGGGCGTTGGAGAAGCTTTCCGAAATCAATTTGGAGAACATCCGCACCTCCGCAATTCCGGAAAACTAAGGGATTGTGTCTTTTTTGGATTGGCGGTAAGGACTTTTTTTGATTTTTTAGTAACTAGGGGATGCAAACCCAAAAAAGCATATCCCTATGAATCGTAGAAGAGAATTTTTAAAGACTACTGGACTAGCAGGTCTAGGATTATTTGGTGCAGGAAGCGCCTTGGCCGACTCCATGAAGGTGTTGCCTTTGGAAGCATCCTATGGAGCCTCTCGACTGCAGTCGTTCAATATGTCTGGCTTTGCTGCTCCAAAATTGGCTACAGTTCGGGTCGGGATAGTGGGCTTGGGAATGCGTGGACCTGGAGCGGTAGATCGCCTGAGCAAAATCGAAGGCGTAGAGATCAAAGCCTTGTGTGACCTACTTCCTGAGC
>CANHCD010000082.1 GCA_947458795.1 Cyclobacteriaceae bacterium
GAGGCATCATCTACCCCCACCGCGATAATGTTATGGGAGTCATGCCCCACCGAGGATGCGATAGCCCCCGATTTCAAACCAAAATTTTTAATAAAAGCTAGAGCTGGAGGGGCATCTTGGTAGCGATTTACCACCGTGATTTTGAGAATGTCTTTTTCCGGATTGGAATTCGCGAAGCCCTCTTGCATTAAAATTTCACCTTGAATCTCGGGAGTGATCAGTTGCCCATCCAACGCTTCAATGACACGAACCTGCTTGCCCTGCGCGGGGAGTTGAAAGTCCTTTGGGGTTTTGGGTAAAGTGTTGAAGTGGTTGATGACCTCATTTTTCACCCGAGGAATTCGTGTTTCTCCATCTTCAGCTACTTTTTTTCCTTGAATGTAGGTGGCGAGTACCTCAAATTTTTCTAGGTCCTTGACTACAATAAAATCCGCCCCATCTCCTTCTCGAAGTTGCCCTACCGGAAGGGAATAGTGGAGTATCGGATTGATGCATGCCGCACGCAGCACGTCAAACAGGTCTTTGCCTTTTGCGATTGCTCGGATGACCAGCTCGTTGATGTGGCTTAAGGCTAGGTTGTCCGGGTGCTTGTCGTCCGAACAAAAGAGCAGCATTTCGGGGTACTCATCGATTAGGTCAATTAGAGCCTCGAAGTTTTTGGCTGCGGAACCTTCCCGAATGGAGATTTTCATGCCAAGTTTTATTTTCCCCAGTGCTTCCTCGTAGGTAAAGCATTCGTGGTCTGTACTTGGGCCTGCAGCTACGTATTTTTCAGCCAATTCACCCATTAAACCTGGAGCATGTCCGTCGATGGGCTTTCCATAGTGCTTGGAAACCCGAATTTTCTCCATGACCACAGGATCCCGGTTTACCGTTCCGGGCCAGTTCATCATCTCGGCGAGGTATAAAATCTCCGGACGGCTCATCAAGGTTTCAATATCGGCTACATTGATTTCGCCTCCGGCAGTTTCAAAGGGGGTTGCGGGTACACAGGAAGGGGCACCAAAAAAGAAGTGAAAGGGCACCTGTTTTCCATTTTCAATCATGTATTCTACTCCCTGCATGCCACAGACATTTGCGATTTCGTGAGGATCAGAGATGGTGGCCACGGTTCCATGAACGACCGCAAGTCGGGCAAATTCCGAAGGAACCAGCATGGAGGATTCCACATGGACATGGGCATCAATAAATCCTGGGAGGAGGTAGGGTAATCCGGGTTTGGAAGCTATTTTAGCTATTTTCTTAATTTTTTGGTCTTCCACCTCGAGGGCAACCGGGTAGATTTGCCGGAGGTGGAGGTCAATTAGCTGCGCTTCTAGGATCATGGAATGGGGATGCAATGGATAAATTATTTTGATTGATTTTACAGCAATGATCTTTGATTTTTTGAAGATAGGTACTGCTAAAACTACTATATTTGCCCAGATTTTAGGCAGTAAAATAAGATAGGTTTTTTGATGAACAAGATTGTCATCGCCATAGACGGGTATTCGGGTTGTGGAAAAAGTTCGACTGCGAAGGAGGTAGCCAAGAAACTTGGCTTTACCTACATCGATTCTGGCGCCATGTATCGCGCCACCGCCTTACATTTTTTAAATGAAAATCTATCTCCACTACGTGCTGAAGATGTGGAAAAAGGCTTGAAAGGTCTTCAAATTTCTTTTCAGTTCAATCCAACCACATCCCAACAGGAAACCTACCTCAACGGGGTCAATGTGGAGGATGAGATTCGAACGATGCGAATTTCCGAGCGAGTGAGTGAGGTGGCAACGGTGAAGGCCATTCGTACTGCCCTTGTAGCCCAGCAACAGCAGCTAGGTCAAAAAAAGGGGGTGGTCATGGATGGAAGAGATATTGGCTCTGTGGTTTTCCCGGAGGCGGAACTGAAACTTTTCATGACCGCAGACGTAGAGACACGCGCACAGCGTCGCCAACTTGAATTGCTAGCCAAGGGGGAACAGGCATCCTTAGAAGAGATCAAATTGAACTTAGAAAGTAGGGATGAGGTAGACTCCAACAGGACTGAAAGCCCCTTGCTGAAAGTTTCCGATGCAATCGAAATTGACACCAGCTCCTTGACTTTTTCCGAACAAGTGGAACAAATCATCGACTTGGTAAAAAAAGTAACGCTTAACTAATTAACCTATGCAAGTAACCATTGACAAGAATTCAGGGTATTGTTTCGGGGTAGAATTTGCCATCAAGATGGCAGAGGATGAGATGGAGGATAAAGAGCCATTGTATTGTCTTGGAGATATTGTCCACAACGACATGGAAGTCAAGCGATTAACGGACAAGGGCTTGGTGGTGATTGATCGTGAAAAGCTTCAAGGATTGAGCAATTGTAAAGTATTGATTCGTGCGCATGGCGAGCCACCAGAAACCTACCGACTGGCGATTGAAAATAACATTGAATTGATTGATGCTTCCTGCCCAGTCGTCCTTAAGCTCCAGCATCGGGTAAAAAATGCCTTTGATAAAATGGAGCGTGAAAATGGTCAGATTGTCATTTATGGAAAAAAGGGGCATGCTGAAGTCATTGGACTTACTGGACAGACCTTAGAAAAAGCAATTGTGGTGATGGGGGATGCTGATTTGGAAAAGATAGATTACAGCCGACCGGTTACTTTATTTAGTCAGACCACCAAGAGCACCAAAGGCTTTTATGCCCTATCCGAAAAAATCGAAGAAAAAATCAAATCCACCAAAGGGGAGTTGACCGAGATTGATTTCAATTCCAACGATTCGATCTGCAGGCAAGTGTCCAATCGGGAGCCTCAGCTCCAGCGTTTTTCTCAAGAAAACGAGGTCATCCTTTTTGTTTCAGGAAAGAAAAGTTCCAATGGCATGGCCTTGTATCAGGTCTGCCTTTCTGAAAACCCAAGGAGCTATTTCATTGAGAGTGAAGAAGAAATTGAGCTCTCATGGTTTCAAAATGCTGAGCGTGTAGGGATTTGTGGCGCCACATCCACACCGATGTGGTTGATGGAGCAGGTGAAGGCCTATGTGGATGGCATTGAGGAACATTTGCTACAAGATTAAGGCTAGCTATCCACAGCAATTACCATTAATAAAAGTTCCAACAATTAATGTGTAGTGCACTCTATCTCAAAAGGTTTTTTATTAACTTTGTGGCGTTTTTAAAGGCTTATAGTTCCATACAGATATGTCAAAAATAGTGAAGCTTAAAAAAGGATTCGATCTAAAGCTAGTAGGAAAGGCTCCCTTAGAGTTTTTGCAAGTAGCAGCAGCGACGACCTTTGCCATTAAACCATCGGATTTTCCGGGTATTCAGCGTCCTAAAGTGCTAGTTAATGAGGGAGATACTGTAAAAGCAGGCACTCCGATCCTCATGGATAAGGCCATGGAGCAGGTAATCTATGCTTCTCCAGTGTCTGGAGAAATTGTAGAGATCAAAAGGGGTGACAAGAGAAAGCTTTTGGAAATAAAGATTCTTGCCGACGCCACCGTTACACATGAAAAATCAGGTGCTTTGGACCTCGGACAAGATCGAGCGACGCTAGCGGGCAAACTTGCTGCTTCTGGTGTTTGGCCAAATGTGATTCAGCGACCTTTTGGCATTGTTGCCAATCCTGCTGACAACCCGAAAGCCATTTTTGTGTCTGGATTTGACACGCATCCACTTGCTCCCGAAGTTCCATTCTTGCTACAAGGTGAGGAGCGCTATTTTCAGGCGGGGATCGATGCGCTTTCCAAATTGACTACTGGAAAAGTCCACCTCAATGTGGACGGTTCAAAGGCTGTTCCTGCTATTTTTTCAGGAATTAAAAATGCTCAAGTCAACCAGTTTTCTGGCCCACACCCTGCTGGAAATGTGGGGACTCAAATTCACCACCTTGATCCAATAAATAAAGGAGATGTTGCTTGGACAGTTTCTCCATTTGGGGTGGCTCAAATCGGAAAATTTGTTTTGGAAGGCATTTACGATGCTTCCAAGGTAATTGCCTTGACAGGTTCTGAGATGAGTCAAAAAGGCTATGTAAAGACGTATACGGGAGCCAATGTGAGCACCTTATTAGGAGGAATAGCTCAGCCTGAGACTTTACGTATCATTTCTGGCAATGTATTGACAGGTGAAAAAGTTGAAAAAGACGGATACTTAGGATTTTACCACAACCAAGTTACTGTAATTCCTGAAGGGAAATACGAGGAGTTCTTGGGTTGGTTGAAGCCAAGTGCTACCAAACTTAGCTTTCACAAGGCGATTGGCATGTTCTCATTTCTCAAGAGTGGAGAATTCAAAGTAGACACCAATACGCACGGAGAAGAGCGTCCATTTGTAGTTTCTGGAGTATTTGAGAAAGTGATGCCGATGGACATTTTACCTACCTACTTATTCAAGGCGATCGTGACCGAGGACTTTGATGAGATGGAGGAGCTCGGTTTGTATGAAGTGATTGAGGAAGATGTGGCGCTTTGCGAATTTGTAGATCCATCCAAAAATGAGCTACAAGAGCTTGTTCGTCACGGGATTGAATTGTTAATGTATAATTAAGCTATGAAGTTATTACAAAATCTCTTCGATGGAATGAAGCCAAACTTTGAGAAGGGCGGCAAGTGGGAAAAATTCCATACCCTCTATGAAGGGCATAGAACGATTGCCTTTGCCCCTGACTTGATTACCAAGTCCAAAGGCGCACAAATCAAAGATGCTACAGATTTAAAGCGAGTGATGATCACAGTTGTGATTGCCATGATCCCAGCTTTACTGTTCGGTATCTTAAATATTGGTCATCAGCACTTCATTGCGACTGGTGGTGAAGCAACCTTCCTCGACAAGGCAATTTTCGGTGCGCTTACTGTGCTCCCTACCTTGATTGTATCCTATGCGGTTGGTTTGGCTACTGAATTTACCTTCTGTGTCATTCGTAACCACCCGATTTCAGAAGGGTATTTGGTAACGGGAATGCTGATTGCGTTGGTGATGCCTCCATTTATTCCGCTCTGGCAGGTGGCTTTGGCTACTATTTTTGCGGTAGTGATTGGAAAAGAGGTATTTGGTGGCACGGGGATGAATATTCTCAATGTGGCCATGACCGCTAGAGCATTTCTATACTTTGCTTATCCAGCGCAAATCTCTGGAGATTTGGTATGGACCTATCTTGGAGACAAGACTGCAGTAGATGGATTTTCTGGAGCAACTGCCTTAGCAGTAGCCTACAATTCAAGTATCGATGGCACTCCAGTCGTGGAGGCCTTGAATTCGCACAATGCAGCACTTGGAGCTGATTACAGTTTCATGAGCATGTTTATGGGTTGGATTCCTGGTTCGATAGGAGAGACTTCCACCTTGATGGCATTGATCGGTGCTGTGATCCTAGTAGCTACTGGTGTAGCAAGCTGGAAGATTATTGTAGGTGGATTTAGTGGAGCCTATGCAATGGGCCTAGTCATGAATGCTCTGCAAGTAAACGAATTTATGGCCATGCCAGCACACTACCATTTGGTAATGGGAGGTTTGGCTTTTGGAGTTGTATTTATGGCTACTGACCCTGTATCTGCAGCGCAAACAGAGGTAGGTAAATGGATTTACGGAATCTTGATTGGGGTGTTAACTGTCATCATTCGTGTGACCAACCCAGCATATCCCGAAGGAATCATGTTGGCGGTACTCTTTATGAATGTGGTGGCGCCATTGATTGATCACTATGTAGTTAAGGCAAATAAAACAAGGAGGTTACAACGTGCAACAGTCTAATACTTACATCATCGTCTATTCTGCTGTGTTGACCATTATCTTGGGATTGTTACTCTCAGGATCAGCACAGGTACTTGGCCCTTGGCAGCAAGAAGCCATCGCTTTGGATAAGAAAAAGCAAATTTTGGGAGCTGTGATTTCTGCAGAAGAAATTGCCGCAATGACTCCTGAGCAAGTGAATGCCTTTTATTCTTCTCGAATCTCCTCCACTGTAGTGGACCTTACTGGTAAAGAAATTACCACCGAAGGAGTAAGTGCAGAGAAAGTTGAAATCGCGAAGGATTACAAGAAGCCGGCTGAAGAGCGTGCCTATCCCATATTTATCTATCATGCAGAAGGCAATCCTGAAGCCGTAGAATCTTACATCTTCCCGATGTATGGAGCAGGTCTATGGGATGCAATTTGGGGGTACCTTGCCCTTGATACAGACATGAACACCATTGGTGGGATTACCCTAGCTCACGCTGCAGAGACCCCAGGTCTAGGCGCCCGAATTACAGAAGCTAAAGTGCAAGAGCGTTATGTAGGGAAGAAAATTTTTGATGAATCTGGTGCCTTGGTTACCGTGATGATGCAAAAAGGAGAGGGCAAAGAGTATGGAGATGATGCGCATAAAGTAGATGGCATGTCTGGTGCTACAATCACAGGAAATGGAGTGAATAACATGCTCAAGGCTTACATGGGATACTATGAAAGCTATATCAAAGCAAAATCAACTCCTAAGGCAGCTGTTGCTGCACTTTAACATTCACTCATTCAAACAACTTACTTATGAGTACTGAAACATTAGAAAAGGAAGTGGTAGTTAAGCCTTCAGAGGCTTTACTCTCGAAGAGGAGAAAAAAATTAATCACAGACCCGCTTATTGATGACAATCCAGTGACGGTACAGGTACTTGGTATTTGCTCCTCCTTGGCTGTTACCACACAAATGCAGCCTACCTTGGTTATGGCAATCTCTGTAATCTTTGTAGTTGCCTTGTCCAACTTTGCGATATCCTTGATGCGGAATACCATTCCAGCTCGAGTTCGTATCATTGTGCAATTGGCGGTTGTAGCTACCCTGGTAACTATTGTAAGTGAGATTTTGAAAGCTTTTGCTTACGATATGTACAAAGAGCTGTCTGTATTTATTGGATTGATTATCACCAACTGTATCGTAATGGGTAGATTGGAAGCTTTTGCGATGGGCAATAAGCCTTACGATTCCATGCTTGATGGTTTGGGATCAGCGCTTGGCTACTCCTGGATTATTCTTACCGTTGCTTTCTTCAGAGAGCTTTGGGGTTCTGGAGCTGTTTTTGGTGTTCCCGTTTTCCAGTATGTTTCCAGCTGGTTTGGCCCAGATTTCAAGTTGGCCACCAATGGTTTGATGGTGACACCAGTAGGTGCATTTATTATTTTGGGTTTGATTGTTTGGGTACAACGTACCAAAACAGGCTATGTTGAACATTAATTAAGAAAAGCTGACCATGGAATTATTTAGCTTAGGTATTCGATCGATTTTCATTGATAACATGATTTTCGCGTACTTTTTGGGAATGTGCTCTTTTCTTGCCGTTTCCAAAAAAGTAAGTACAGCTGTTGGCCTCGGTGCTGCAGTAGTGTTTGTATTGGGTGTTACCGTACCTTTCAACTGGATTCTTAATGAATTTGTATTGAAGGAGGGAGCGCTTACTTGGATTTCTGCCAGCTTGGCACCCATTGACTTGTCATTCCTTCGATTCATCATGTTCATTGCGATCATCGCTGGCATTGTGCAATTGGTGGAAATGGTTGTAGAAAAATTCTCTCCTGCATTGTATGGTCAGTTGGGAATTTTCCTTCCTTTGATCGCGGTAAACTGCGCCATCCTAGGGGGTTGTTTATTCATGGCACAGCGGGATTACACTCTTGCTGAGTCTGCAGTCTATGGTTTTGGATCTGGCTTTGGCTTTATGTTGGCGATCGTATTGCTAGCGGCTATCCGTGAGCGTCTGAAGTATTCACA
>CANHCD010000083.1 GCA_947458795.1 Cyclobacteriaceae bacterium
TGGACAGGTGAGTTGTTGAAGGAATTTTCCGCACACAGTCCTAAAGAGGTCGAAACTTGCTTGAGTCTAGCAGAACAGACTTTTTCTTCTTGGAGGGAGCTCCCCTACTCAGAGAAGGCCACATTGATGCATCAAGTGGCAGCGCTCCTCTTGGAGAAAAAAGAGCCTTTGGCCCGCCTCATCAGTCAAGAAGTAGGTAAAGTAATTCAGGAATCGCGGGCTGAAATTGAAAAATGTGCCTGGGTATGCAATTTTTACGCAGACAAGGCTGCCTCATTTTTAACTACTGAAGAAATCCTACTCCCCGATTCCAAAAAGGCAGCGGTAATTTTTCAGCCGCTGGGAATAATCCTTGGAGTGATGCCTTGGAATTTTCCGTTTTGGCAAGTATTTCGCTTTGCGGCTCCCACCTTGATGGCAGGAAACGTGGCCCTGCTAAAACACGCCTCCAATGTACCGCAATGTGGGTTGGCCATTCAGGAAATTTTCGAAGCGGCAGGTTTTCCAAAGGGCTGCTTTCAAAGCCTATTGATTGACGGGCCTCGTGCTACCGCCCTTCTTGAGGACCCTAGAGTTAAAGGAGTGAGCCTTACAGGCAGTGAAAAAGCAGGTGCAAGCGTGGCTTCAGCTGCTGGAAAAAATTTAAAAAAATCACTGCTCGAGCTCGGAGGCAGCGATCCATTTATTGTCCTTGCAGATGCAGATCTCCCCAAAGCTGCTGCCGCAGCGGTAAAGTCGAGGATGATCAACTTTGGTCAAAGCTGCATTGCCGCCAAGCGATTTATCATCGAATCCTCGGTATACGATGCATTTGTAGCACTATTTCTACATGAGCTGAAGAAATTAAAACCCGGAAGCCCTCTAGATGAAGATGCCTCTTATGCTTGCATGGCTCGGCCTGATCTTGCCGCCGAACTTTACCAGCAAGTGCGCGAAACTGTTGCCCTTGGCGCTCGGGTTTTGGCAGGCGGTAAGGCGCCAGAACCGGGTTCGGCGCGCTTTGAACCTACCGTTCTAGAAAATATTCCCAAAGGATCCCCCGCTTATTCGGAAGAACTATTCGGTCCAGTAGCCAGCCTATTTAAAGTTGCCTCCGCAGCCGAAGCCATTGCTTTGGCCAATGCAACTGAATTTGGATTAGGGGCCTCCCTATGGACAGCAGATCCTGTCCGTGGAGCAGCGCTAGCGGCCAATTTGGAATCAGGAGCCGTGTTTCTCAATGCGATGGTTGCCTCGCATCCGATGCTGCCTTTTGGGGGGATCAAAAAGTCCGGGTATGGGCGGGAACTGAGCAAACAGGGGATCTTGGAGTTTATCAATCAAAAAACCGTTTATCTCGGTTAATTGCCCTCTTTGACAAAGAAACGTCTAGGCTTTGCAAATGCCCGATTCCTTTCTATTTTTACGTGCCAAAAATTTGTCCCTAAGCAATGAGAGAACTACAATTTCGGGAAGCCTTGAGAGAGGCACTGTCCGAGGAAATGAGACGAGACAAAAACGTCTTTTTAATGGGTGAAGAAGTTGCCGAATACAACGGTGCTTACAAAGTGTCCCAAGGGATGCTGGATGAATTTGGTCCTGAGCGCGTGTACGATACCCCAATCTCCGAACTTGGATTTGCTGGCCTCGGGGTCGGCGCAGCCATGAATGGCTTGAAGCCGATCATCGAATTCATGACCTTCAACTTTTCGTTGGTGGCAATCGATCAGATCATCAACTCTGCAGCAAAAATGTATGCCATGTCGGGAGGCGCTTATTCTGTGCCGATCGTATTTCGTGGCCCTACAGGTAATGCAGGGCAGCTGGGCGCGACCCACTCTTCCAACTTTGAAAACTGGTTTGCCAATACTCCTGGATTAAAAGTCATTGTACCTTCCAATCCTTCCGATGCAAAAGGCTTACTTAAAGCAGCTATCCGTGATCCAGATCCAGTGATCTTTATGGAGTCTGAGGTGATGTATTCTGACAAGGGCATGGTCCCAGACGGAGAATACTTACTTCCGATCGGCGTGGCTGACATCAAGCGCAAGGGCACGGATGTAACCGTGATTTCCTTTGGAAAAATGATGAAGGTAGCCCTCGAAGCAGCTGAAGAAATGGAGAGATCAGGTGTTTCCTGCGAGGTAATTGACCTGCGAACTGTTCGTCCGATCGACTATGCTACTTGCGTAGAATCATTGAAAAAGACCAACCGTGTGGTGATTGTCGAAGAAGCCAATCCACTTGCAGGCATCTCTTCCGAACTTACTTACCACTTCCAGCGCCATGCTTTTGACTACCTAGACGCTCCTGTCATTCGTGTCAACTCCATGGACATACCTTTGAGCTATTCGCCAGCCTACATTGATGTGACTCTTCCCAATGTGAAGCGTACAGTAGAAGCCATCCAAAAAGTGATGTACAAAGCCTAAGTGCTTTTGTATTTCAATCAAAAAAACCCAGATCGAATTGATCTGGGTTTTTTGTTGCCTTTTTAATTCAACCTAATCATAAAAAAACCCGGGTTCATCAAACCCGGGATTAATACTGTATCTATCTAGTAAAATTTTTATGTATCGTTAATTCTTTTTTAGCGGTTTCGAACCGTTGGAGCTCCTCCTTGTTCACCTTGTCCTTCACCCCCATCTTTCAAGTCGTCGTTGGTGATGGACTTTCTCTTTTTAGGGCGCTGATCCATGCTCATCTTACCTATTCGGTAGTTAAAGTTGATCTTAAAATTCAAATTTTGAAGACGAGAAGTGCTGTTCTGAACAATGCTCGGCGTCACGATCTCGTTGCGAATGACAATCTCTTTGAAAAGAAAATTTTCTGCCCCGAATCCAAAGGAACCTCTCTTCTCTTTGAATTGCTTGTTGAAGTTCAATCCGTATGCAGCAAAGCCTCCAGAGGAACCTTGCAACTGTACCTGATTGCCACGTGCAAAGGTAAAGAGCTGAATTTGCCAATCTTTGGGAAGGGTATAATTACCAAATGCTCGTCCACTCACCACAAAGCCCTCGTTTCGGGCAGCAAACTTTGGATCTGTCAAGCCATTGTCTAGCATGGAATAGTACAAGTCCATTCCACCGTTCAATGAAAGTTTGTTGTTGAGGTTCACATTGAAGAACAAGTTGGTCCCTACGGCCTGCTCCCGACCGATATTTTCGAAGGTGGTAAATATGATGCCGTCTTCGCGCACATTGCGAATGGATTGGATCGAACCAGTGGTATTTCTATAGAATCCTGTAAAGTTCAAAGTAGTGCCTTTGATAAAGGTGCTGTAGCCCAACTCATAGTTGTCCGTCAATTCTGGATCTAGCTCAGGGTTACCTTGGGACTGCTGCTGTGGATTGGACGCTTCAATGTTTGGATTAAGAAAACGTAGGGAAGGGCGCTGAATCCGGCGGTTGTAGGCCAACTTAAGCATGTTTCCATTCTTTAATTTTCTGCTTGCATTGATGCTTGGCACCAAAGTACCATAGGAAGGGATCTCGGCTTTGAAGTCCGTTTTAAAATCCGCAGTGATCGTGGTGTACTCGTACCTAAGCCCTGGCTTCAAGGTATAATTTTTGAGTAACTGGAAGGTGTATGAGAAGTAGGCTGCGGTTACATTTTGATCGTAGCTAAACTCGTTGCTCAAGGTAGGATCGGGTAGCGCCACAAATGGACCTGTCGGGCCCTGGGCCAAGAAATAAGAGAAATCTGAAGATGCCCTTCTCAAAATGTTTTTAGCACCATATTCAATGATCTGAGAGCCCTTTTCATTCAGAGGATTTACATAATCTACCTGAGCTGTAAACTCTTCGTTTTTGCTTGGGTTCACGTTTTTCAGTCTTGAAAAGATCGTCTCCAGATCATTTTCTTCAAAAAGCGTGTTTGTAAATGAATTGTCTCGAAGGTTATTGGAGTATAAAGTAAGGAAACTCAATTCCTTCCCTTTCTTCTCAAAGGTCTTGGTATAGTTCAAGCTCACATCCACCGAATTGGAGTTGTCCAGCGAATTACTTTCCCGATTTTGCTTGGCACGCAAGACATCATTTAGCGAATTTTGTGTTAGAAAATTGTACTGCCAGTTTTCAGAGTTTCGAATCCCGAAATTGACTGCTCCAGTAATGAAGTTTTTGTCATCAATTTCGTAATCAACCCCAAAGTTGTAGCGCCCAAAAATCTCACTGCGCTCGGTATCTGCTGATTGTTGGGTAGTGGAAACATTTCCATTGGCAAGGTTGGTCACCTGCTTGTTTTCAAAGCTTCCCAAGATATTGTATCCTGAGCGGCCAAACCCACCGAGGGAAAAGCCCATTTTGCCTTTACGTGCTGATCCCTGAAGACCCAAGTTGGATCCTCTCCATCCTGCTGCAGAATTGACATTTAGCGTCATTCCTTGCAGGTTGTTTTTCTTGGTAACGATGTTGATTACCCCAGACGTACCTTCCGCATCAAATCTTGCGGATGGGGAGGTGATGACTTCCACCGCCTTAATTTCGTCGGCAGGAATCTGTCTCAAAGCATCTGCAATGGAGGAAGCGGCAATAGCAGAAGGTCTATTGTCAATCAGGACCAGGATATTGGAGCTACCTCTCATGGATACATTGCCATCTAAGTCTACGGATAGCATGGGCACACGGCGAAGTACATCGGTGGCATCTCCACCTGCAGTGGTTTTGTCGTTCTCAGCTTTGTAAATGGTGCGATCGACACGCTCCTCGATCAGTTCGCGCTGTCCTTGTACGGTGATTTCCTGGAGGGCTACCCCTTCATCTGATAGGGCTATTTCCCCTAGATTGATGTCTGAGTCAAGCGAATTCACATTGACTGTACGCTTGATGGTTTCGTAGCCTAGAAAAGATACCTGCAATTCGTAGGTGCCTACTGCAAATCCAGTGATGTAAAAAACGCCGTTTCCATCGGCCACGGCACCTGCGATTGAGGTGGTGGTTCCGGCTTTGTAGAGGGCCGCAGTGGCATAGCCAATTGGGCCTCCAGTTTTAAGATCTTTGGCCACACCCAGAATACGGATGGGCTCTTTTTCCGCTCCTGTCTGCTGGCCAAAAGCCATTTGAACAGACAGGAAGAGGAAAAAGGCAAATAGTAGTTGTACTTTTTTCATGGTTTAGTTTTCAAAGAGACGGTTTAGTCCCTCTATATACCGCAAAGGTGTAGAGATTGTTTGGGGTACTCAAATCCGATAGACCAGCACAAGCTTCCTGTCGACCAATTGCCCAAAATGAAAGACTAAAGTTTTAGGTACCCAAAAGCAGGGCTTGATACCTTGATTTTGCCTGTTGGTGGGCAAGAATCAGGTTTTGGTAGATTTGATTCAGAGAAAAAAATAAAATGACTTAGCTTCACTGCAAGTAAATGTAAGCGTATGCTACTCAATACACGAAAAAGAAAGCTTTCCATTCTAGTCCACCTCTTGGGCTGGATCATGCTTTGTGTGGTCCTGCTGATCCTCTCCCCCTTATCTTGGAGGATGGGGGAGATTGAGCTGCCGGTGCAGTTCTGGTGGAAACAGATTTACCTGGTGGGGCTTTTGATCCTGATTTTTTATTTGAATGCCTGGGGCATCGTCCCCAAGTTTCTTCTCAAAGGAAGAAATTACTTGTACCTATTGGTCATCCTCCTAGGAGCACTCCTATTTTATGCATTGATTTTCTACTTCGAACAGTTTACGCAGTATGGCATCAAATTGCACGAGCTATTCAACCCAGACAAACCCTACACAGGCAAACGCTGGGTTCCGGGAGATGTATTTCAAATGCTCTTGTATGTGATTTCAATTGGCCTAAGCACCTCTGTTGCCCTGGTAGAGAAATGGCAGAAAGATGAGGCTTTTCGAGGGGAGCTGGAGCGGCAACGAATCAATACCGAGCTCTCCTACCTCAAGGCCCAGATCAACCCTCACTTCTTTTTCAATACGCTGAACAACATCTATTCCTTGACGACCTTGGATGTAAGTAAGGCCCAGGAAGCACTTTTGAAGCTTTCTCGAATGATGCGCTACGTGCTGTATGAGAATCAGAAAGATGAAACCTTGCTCAGCAAAGAGGTCAAGTTTATCGAAGATTACCTCGAACTGATGAAAATGCGCCTCTCCCAAAAGGTCAGGCTTCAGGTGAAATTGGACGAGCCCAAGGAGGATCTGGTGATTGCGCCCATGCTCTTTCTACCCTTTTTAGAAAACTGTTTCAAGCACGGAATCAGCTCTCAGCAAGAAACTGAAATCACCATCAGCCTCGAGGTGATGGGAGATACCGTGTTTTTCGAGACGAAAAATGCCATTTTCCCCGTTCCTCCTGAAAGTCCTGAAGCCCAAGAAAATGGAATTGGGCTTGTCAATACCCAGAGGCGCTTGGCCTTGCTTTATCCCGATAAACATCGACTTAAATTGGGTATAGATGAAGCTACAGGACAATATGGGGTACAGCTGACCATCAATTTGGCATGAAGATCTCTTGCATAGCCATCGATGACGAGCCTTTGGCGCTTGACTTGCTCACCAAATTTATTCGGCAAACTACCTTTTTAGAGCTAAAAGGCTCCTTTTCCAATGCCATCGAAGCCTTGGGATTCCTTAATCTAGAGGAAGTCAACTTGGTATTTATGGATATTCAGATGCCTGATCTTTCGGGCATGGAGCTGGCACGAGTGCTGGATGGCAAGAAAAATTCGGGCAATACCCGCGTGATTTTTTGCACGGCTTACCACCAATTTGCCTTGGAAGGCTATAAAGTAGATGCTTTGGATTACCTGCTCAAGCCTTACAGCTACGAAGATTTTTTGACCGCTGCCACCAAAGCTTATCAGTATTTTGGGAGGATTGGGCAGTCCATTTCGCCCAGCTTACACAGTACCTCAAGCACTCCGGCTGACTATATTTTCCTGAAGGTAGAGTACCAATTGGTGAAAGTGGTACTCAAGGACATTACCCACATTGAAGCCTATAAGGATTATGTGAAGGTGCATTTGAAATCCAAAAATCACCCTTTGCTATCGCTTACTTCCATGAAGAATATGGAAGAGCTACTCCCAAAGGATCGATTTATGCGGGTGCATCGCTCCTTTATCGTATCGCTGGACCACATCGACTCCATTTCCAAAAATGTAATTCACATTGGAAGCCAACCCATCACCGTGGGTGACTTGTACAAAGAGCAGTTTACCGAATTTGTGAGTCGCTGGACGAATTGAACGGCCCAATGCTGATTTGAGCTAATTCTCTTAAAAACGATTTGAGAATTTATGGGGTGTATTTTTTAGAGGTATCCAGTCTCAATTAATTGATCTGGTACAATCCCAATCCTATGAAAAATTTGTTTTGCCTCAACTTGTAACTCATTTTCAGATGTACTTCCATCAAATCCCTTGGTTTCAATTTCCAAGAAAACCCCACCCGTTACTGGCAAGTCAAGGTGAATTGTGGAGTTTTTAAGTTGAAATATTTTTCTAGTTTTTTTGATTTCCCCAATAAGCTCTGAAGTTTCAAATAGCAAGTTGATTTCAGGATTACTTGGATTAAGATCATAGCGAAATACCCTTGTCTTCTCAATCTCCCCAATTTTTATTCGTTCATAATGGGTGATTAAGCTTCGAATTGTACTTTTTCTATACTTCAACTTTCCCTTTGGAACCCTAAAATAAAAATCATGTTGAAAATCCTCAGCAATAAAATTTGCACCTATATCCTGCAGCTTTTTTTCAATAA
>CANHCD010000084.1 GCA_947458795.1 Cyclobacteriaceae bacterium
AGATGTTGTCGAGGCCAAGGAATCCGCCTTCAAAGATGTTGTTGCCTTCTGAATCCTTCCGATTGACCCACCAGGTGAAGTTGAGCATGAGTTTGTGCATGGCTCGCTCCAGAAATTGCTGGTCGCCTTTGCCTCCATTTAACTTCTTATCTATTTGGTATACCCGCTGAACCGCATAAGCATGTACTGGTGGATTTACATCTGAAAAATTCCATTCATAGGCCGGAATCTGCCCATTGGGATGCATGTACCATTCATTGAGAAGGAGCAGCAATTGATTTTTTGCAAATTCAGAATCGATGCGTGCGAGCGGGATGCAATGAAATGCCAAATCCCACGCAGCATACCAGGGATATTCCCACTTGTCTGGCATCGAGATGATGTCAAAGTTTTGCAGGTGGGTCCAACTGTGATTTCTTCCTTTTTTCCGTTCCTGTGGGGGTTGGTAACGTCCTGGGTCACCCTCTAGCCAGCGGCTGACATCGTAATAGTAAAACTGTTTGGACCAGAGCAGGCCTGCATAAGCTTGACGCTGAATGGCTAAATGCTCTGGATTGGTAACCTGTTGTTGCAGTACCTGGTAGAATTCATCCGCTTCTTTTTTGCGTTTTTCGAGAATCTCAGGAATGGCCTCTTGTGAATCTTCTTCGAGGTGTCGTTGCATGCGGAATTGAACCTTCGCCTCTCCGCCAGCAGGAATGTTCAGTTCATAGATGGCAGCGGCCTTGGTACCTGTGCCGCTAGTAAGTCTGGAGGCATCTCCGTACAGGAGGTAGTCATTGATGGCGTCTTTGGTGGATTTTCGCTCATTCGGGATGCCATAAAGTCGTTCTCGGTTGGTTTCATTGTCGCAGAAAACCAGTTCTTGGTGTCCCTTGAAACTGAAAATATAGTTCCCTGATCTCGGATTAAAGGCTTTCAAGGAATCCGAGTTCAGTTGGGTCATCTTGGGCATAAAGGGTTCGTGCCCGGTAAACCAAAATTTGCGAAACCAGACCGTTGGCAAGACCAAAAGCTTCGCTGCTTCAGGACCTCGGTTGGTAATGGTCGCTGAGGCTATAATATCCTCTGCGTCCTCTTTTGCATATTCAATAACAATGTCAAAATACCGATCGGTATCAAATATTCCGGTATCCAGCAATTCGTACTCGTCTTGGAGTTTGCTTGCCTTTTTATTTTCATCTACCAGCTTTTGGTAGGGAAATTCCGCCTGAGGATACTTGTACAGCATCTTCATGTAGCTGTGGGTGGGGGTGGAATCTTGGTAGAAGTAGATTTCTTTGACGTCCTCCCCATGATTGCCCTGGTTGCCCGTCAATCCAAAAAATCGTTCCTTCAAAAAAGGATCTTTGCCATTCCAGAATGCCCAGGACATGCATAGGATCTGTCGATGGTCGGAAATGCCTGCAATTCCCTCTTCGCCCCAGCGGTAGGCCTTGCTCCGGGCATGGTCGTGGGTCACATTTTCCCAAGCTGCTCCATCGGAACTGTAGTCTTCACGCACTGTGCCCCATTGGCGATCCGTGAGGTAGGGTCCCCATTTCTTCCAATGTTTCTTTTTTTCTTTATCTTCTTGCAGTCGTGTATGTTCGGCAGACATGAACTTGTTCTTCGTTGGGCGAGGGGGTGAAATTATCATTTTCAACGCAGAAAGCAGCAAAAGAATTTGCGTCATCTGAGAAAAAAATCCCTACTTAAATAAACTTAAATAGGGTATAGGCTGTCAATTTTCTGCTTTACCTCAAAATTCAACCGATTGAATTGACTTTTCACTGCTTCGACCTTAATAAAAATTAACTATCCTGTTTATAAAATAAAATTACCTTTGTTAGACCATTTTTTGATTCTTAACCTTTAGTCCAACTGCCATGAAAAATTCATCTCCATTTCCCATGAAATCCAAATTTGTATTCCTAGGTTCCCTGGTGCTGCTCGCGTCAGGAATTTATTTTGGAGGAGTTCAGAATTTGACCGAAGAGCAAGAGCAGATTGAACCGAATCAAACAGCCGGATTCGTATCTCAAGGTACCCCTGTAAATTTTGTGAGTCAGGGAAATGAGCCAGCATCTAGCGGTTCAGATTTGGTAGCTACATACAGTTACTTGTATGGGAAGTACCAAGTGAAAGTTTATGCCAACCGTAAATTTTCTATGCCAACCGATCTAGAAATTGAACTGCTACGAATGGATGCTGCAGCATTGGATCAACTTTACATCCAAATACCGCTAGAAGAGCGGGGAAAAGTAAAAAGAGCCTCTTTCCCCTATGCAAAACTTGAGGTAGCTGGAAAAGTGATCTACAAAAAATTCGAGGACCTAACTCAGAAGGAAAGAGAAAGTCTTGGTTGCTAGTTTAGAACTAGTTCAGGACTTTCGGTTTGAGAGATTTGCTCCTCTTTATATACTAGTTTTCTGAATTCAGAAGGCCAGCTTTCAGCCCACTTTTGATAAGCGGCTGTATCACTTGCATCTGCTAAGGGTAGCATGGTCAAGCCTTCAAAATCAAAAAAATCAGCCTTTTTTCCAGCCCCGGATTGTTCACCATCCAAGGCATTGCAAGCTTGCTCGTATTGCCCTGCTACAGGCACCATGACCACCGGCTTCCCTAAGTACATCGCTTCACAGACGGATTCAAACCCCGCAGTGCAGATCAATCCTTTGCAGGCAGCCATGGCCTCCAAAAAGCCTTGATCGTTTACTTTGTGGAAGCTTAGATTTGGTAGTGGGTTCTCAATCTCTTGCGCTCCTTTTTTATCCCAAAATGCTTTGATCTGTATCTCCGGATGCAACTTGGCAAAGGAGAGTACCTCCTCTGAATACCCAGGATTAACCATGTAAGCCAAGTAAAAGTCACCCCCACTCACCTTCAACTCTTTCACTTCTTGTCGGAGCAAGGGAGGCACCACTCGAAGTCTAGCTTCATTTTCTTTGGGAAGAAATGAAAGGGCGAGACGCTCTTCAGCTCCTAGTGCGGTCAACCGGGTGTGCATTCTAAATAAAAATTTTTCTAGCCTACGCCCTGAAGCAAATACAAAATCTGGGTGAGCTTCAAGGTATTGATGTCCTATAGTCCAGAAAGCGGATTTCGATCTAAAAAAGAGGGTATAAAGTCCTCCCAAAGGTTCGTAGAAATTAAGTACTACTTCGGGTTGTTTGTCTTCGATCACTTGATGGATGTGCTGCAAACTCTTCCAGAAGGTTGGAAGCTTGCGCAAATTGGTGGTGATCGTTTTGCCAAGAAGAATTTGTTTTTCTAAGCCATCTGTTTCAAAGTTTGGACTTTCCACTGCGGTTACTTCAACTCCAATTTTTTGAATAAAAAATTCAGGAAGATTCCGTCTTGGACTTTTACCCACTACTACGCCACAAAGCTGGTGACCTTCTGACCGTAGGATTCCTGCGAAGGAAAGTGCCTGGGTGAGGTGTCCTCGCCCTTCTCCCTGAATCAAAAATAAGAATCGCATAAGGCTACAGTTGGATGCTTCTTGAACTCAGTTGTGGGTCTTCAATGCCCATAAAGGCCACTTGAGGTAAAATGTCAGCTTCCATATGGCTTGGCTGTATCCTCAGTTCGGCTTGTGCAGGCTGATTTACTTTCTTGAAATCAATCTCATTGAAATAAATCAACTCCCAATTTCCTTCGAAATCTTCCGCTAATGCACTCATCGTCTCCACCCAGTCCCCAGAATTCAAGTAATGAATCCCATCAATCATTCGATTTTCGGGTTTATGGATATGACCGCAGATGATTCCATCGCAGCCCTTAGATTTTGCCATTTTGGCCAATTCCATTTCGTAATCATCTACATAGGAAACTGCCTGCTTCACTTTTCCTTTCACAAATTGAGATAGGGAAAAGTAGGGAAGCCCTTTTTTGATTCGATAGAAATTGACAATACGGTTGAGCCAAAGCAGAAATGTATAGCCCACATCTCCGAGGTAGGCAATCCAACGTAGGTTGGTGGTGATGCTATCAAAAATATCCCCATGGGTAATGAAGTACGTTTTTCCATTACTTTCATAGGTCATGTCTGCTAGGATATGCAGGCCTCCAATTTGTATTGGGAGAATCTGATCTAAAAAATCATCGTGATTACCGCGAAGGTAGTACACCTTGGTAGCTTGATTTTCCATCATTTTCAACACACGGTTGAAAAATCGGGTATGCTTCCGTTTCCAGCTTCCAGATTTTTTTAGCTGCCATCCGTCGATGATGTCGCCATTGAGGATCAGGTTGTCGCAGTGAAATTGTTTCAAAAACCGTACAATTTCTTTCGATTTGGAGCCCTTGGTACCCAAGTGAACATCCGAAACGATAATGGTTTTGTAGTGAGTCTTCACGTAGCTAGTTTTGTTTACACAAATTGGATAGCAAACGTCACTTGACTATGTTTGAAATGTTATGTTTTTGTGTCTAATACGAAATATTATTTCAGCAAAATTAAAATTAGGTTAATTAGAAGTTAAAAATCAGTACAGGTATCACCAAATCCACTTTAGCTCCTGATTTACTAATCCATCAACTATTATGCAAGCGGTTTGTAGCACTTGCCCATCAATCCTTAGTTTAGTACTTGTAATCCACCAAATCCATGAAAAAAATCATCCTTAGCCTGAGCTGCCTGCTTGTCATTTTTTCAAGCGTTGCACAACAACCTACCTACAAAGGAAATTACGAGCTAGCTGCTCGTTTTTCACCCGATAAACTGAAGAAAATGATTTTTTCTACCAGCGTAGATGCGCATTGGATGAAAAAATCAGATCGGTTTTGGTACGAATACGAAACTTCTCAAGGAAAAAAATGGCTGCTGGTAGATCCAGTTCGGAGAACAAAAACGCCACTCTTTGATTCAGATAAACTCGCGGCAGAGCTGACTCGAGCGGTCAAAGATCCCTTTGATGGGCAGCATCTCAAATTGGACAACATGAAGCTTTTGGCGGATGAAAACACGCTACAATTCACGGTTAAAAGCACCGCAGAGGTGCTGAAGAAGGATTGGGCTGAGCTGAAGGCAAAAAACAAAAATTCCAAAGACTCCCTAGAAAAGAAGGTGCATACCTTTCAATTCAATTTGATTTCTCAGCAACTCAAAGAAATCGAAACTGAAAAAGAGCCTACGCGTCTCGCTTGGGCAAATATTTCGCCAGACTCCTCCAAAGTAGTGTATGTGAAAAACTTCAACCTGTTTTGGATGGATAAAGCCAATTTTTTAAAGGCAGTTAAGGATTTGAAGGATACTACCCTCGTGGAAAATGCCATTACCAAAGATGGGGTGGCGGATTACGAGTACGGTTGGGGAGATCGTGGAGATGATAATGTGGAGGTAGAGAAAAAGAAAAACGATCGCAAGCGAGCTCCAGTGCTTTGGAGTGCGGATAGCAAGCAATTTATTCTTACCCGTACGGATCAGCGAAAGGTCAAGGATTTGTGGGTGATTCACAATACGCGAGATCCACGTCCTACCTTGGAAACCTACAAGTATGCCATGCCGGGGGAGAAGGAGCAGCCGCAATCGGATTTGGTGCATTACTCCTTTGATACTAGGACGCTGAGCAACTTGCCCATTGACACGTTCAAGGACCAGACCCTCTCGCTATGGTCTACAACACCTGCAGCAAATACGCGGGATGATGATTTCCGTCCCACTACTTGGTTGGGTAATGCCACTGAATTTTACTTTGCCATCAGCTCTAGGGACCTCAAGCGAGTAGATGTCTTGCGATGGAATTTGAAAACCAATCAGAAGGAACTGGTGATCGAAGAAAGAAGCAATACCTACATCGATTTTGAAAAACCTGAATTGCTTGGAAATGACTTGATCTGGTGGTCGGAGCGAGATGGCTGGGGGCATTTTTACCTGTATGGAAAGGACGGGACATTAAAGCGTCAACTTACCTCAGGACCGTACCATACAGCGGGTGCTGCCCGAGTAGATGGCGCCCTTCGTAAGCTTTACTTCACTGCCAATGGCAAAGAAAAAGGCGAAGATCCATACTACGAGCACTTGTATTCCGTGTCTTTGGATGGGGGAGCAGTTACTCTATTGAATAAAGGGGATTTCAACCATGAAATCAGCATCAACGATGGAGCTTCTTATATTGTCTCTAATTTTTCTCGAGTAAATACGGTTCCCGCTTCCGTCCTCTACGACCGAAATGGAGCAAAAATCATGGACTTAGAAACGGCAGATCTGAGCCAGCTCTTGGCGGCAGGATACAAATTTCCAGAGCCATTTACCTTCAAGGCAGACGATGGCATCACCGACTTGTATGGGGTGATGTACAAACCTTTTGACTTTGATTCCACGCGTAGCTATCCATTGGTGCAGTACGTATACCCTGGTCCACAAACAGAGGCAGTCAATAAGTCCTTTGGAAGAGGAATGGACCGCACGGATCGCTTGGCACAGTTTGGCTTTGTGGTGGTGACACTTGGCAATCGAGGAGGTCATCCAGCGAGATCCAAGTGGTACCACAACTACGGATATGGAGACCTTCGTGACTACGGATTGGCAGATAAGAAAGCAGCTGTGGATCAACTGGCGGATCGCCATTCCTTTATTGACCGCAGCAAGGTGGGGATCCATGGGCATTCCGGTGGAGGTTTTATGTCCACTGCGGCAATGTTGGTGTATCCAGACGTATTTAAAGTGGCGGTTTCTTCAGCCGGAAATCACGAAAACAACATTTACAACCGCTGGTGGTCGGAGAAGCACCATGGAGTTCAGGAGCGAATTTTACCAAGCGGAGATACCACTTTTGTCTATCAAATTGAGAAAAACCCCGACTTGGCAAAAAATCTAAAAGGACACTTGATGCTCAGCACGGGGGATGTAGATAACAATGTGCATCCAGCTGGCACCATCCGCATGGCCAATGCCTTGATTAAGGCAGGAAAGCGATTTGAATTTGTGCTTCTTCCAGGACAACGTCATGGATATGGAGACATGAATGAATATTTCTTCTGGAAGATGGGTGATTATTTTACAGCTCATTTATTGGGTGATACCAATCCTCCTCCAGTGGAAATGGTAGAGATGTTGCGCGATAAACCCAAGGATAAATAATCCTGCTAGTTTCCTTTTATTTAATCCCTCAAAAAGTCTTTTCTTTTTGAGGGATTTTTCATTTTTCACTTCCTTGCAATTCAAATCCTGCAGCCTTATATTTAAACTTTTACGAGTCCATTCAACTAGTTTATCCAGACTAAACTTATAAAAATATGCCTAAATGCGTTCATATGGGAGCAAAATTGAAATGCTCCTTTGGTGCAGGCCCCAAAGACATGGTAGTTTTGCCCATATCCATGGCCATGAATGCTAATAAGCCTTTGGCTGCTGAGATGGATTTTGTTCCTATGTTGAATGTCCCGGCTTTTGGGCAGTGTAAGTCACCGCTCAACCCAATGTGTTGGCAAATGGTGGGCCCAGTTCCAGTTTTTAAACCTGCTCCCTGTAATCCTATCACTATAATGCCTTGGTCACCTGTTTCTAAGAAACTCAAATTAGGAGGATTTCCAGCAATGCTTGCTACGAGTAAAACGATGTGTATTTGGATGGGATCAATTACCGTGGACAAACCAGGTGTAACTAATGTGGAGGCTACCTGAGTAGCTTTGCTTCGATATTTTTTTGCGAATCGAACCGTATTTTCGGCTGTATTTCCAGAACCCAAACTTGGGA
>CANHCD010000085.1 GCA_947458795.1 Cyclobacteriaceae bacterium
GGCCATGGCACCAATGCCCAATGCCGCTTGATGGTCAAAAATCGGAGCAAAGGATTGTCCATTGTCAGTGGTTTTCCAAACCCCACCTGAAGCTGCTGCCACATAAAAAGTGTTTGGATTTGAAGCTACCTCAATGTCAATGATTCGTCCAGACATATTGGTAGGCCCCACATTCTTAGCTTTGAAATTTGCCAGTGGAGAGGAGGAAAGTAGGGCGCTATGCTTGTTTATGGACTCCTGAAGTGCTTTTTCTGAAGTTGCGGGGATGGTTTGAGCGCCAACTTTCAGGGTTAGGAGCCCGCCAACAAGCAGGAGGGCAAGGGTTGATTTTTTCATAGTGGGTTGAATAAGAACTTCAAGTTAGGAATTCAGAATGGAATCGAATCTAAAATTAGATAAACCGATTATTTGTCGGGGTAAAAGGTAGCAGGCCCTTATTCCAAATGGAATTGGTAGAAAAGGGCATTGTTGAAAGGGCTTTGCCTTAGCCAATCAAGTTGCCTGCTTCATCCCAGACGGCAACTTTACTTCGTTCCTCCGGTTTGAGATATACTTCGGCATACTTTTCTGGGTTTGCCAGGCCATGCTTGGTGAGTACAGCTGCAGGAACGCCATCCCAGACATTGGGAACGTTGCCTTGGTAGCCCATGTATTTCCATCCTTCTTGGGTGGAAAAATACCCGGAACACGTGAGGTTGCGAAGCATATTGAACCAGCGTACGCCACCTTGGTAGTCTTCGCTCGCTTTTTCCGGCCAAGCCACCAAATCCACGATCTCCACTACTTGTGCCGTTTCCAAAGAGTTGAATGATTTGCCGAATTTTTCTTCTGCCTCAAAGTCCAACCACATCAGGCCACCTCGCATGGGTGTTTGCATGCTGGGCTGATCCTTCATCATGAATTCAATAAAGTCAGGTACCCCAAGAGTAGTGGCAGCAGGAGATTGATCGTCAGCCGGCATAATGAGGTCGACCAGTGTTGTGATTTTCTTCAGTTCTTCTTCCGTGAAAAATTTTTCAGCAAGTAGTTTTGCATCCCGAGCTTTTTCCTCCTCCGTACGACCACCGGGAGTACCTATAATAGCGCCTTTAAGTTTGACCTGCTCTGGCTCGCAGCCCAGCAATAAGCCTGCTCCAATCGAGCCTGCAAAGAGTAACTTTAGATTTTCTCTTCTATTCATGGCCTAGATATTTTTTTGTTTAAGCTGTTCGATGATGTAGTCCGATGTTCTCCAGGAGAGGGCTAAAATCGTCCAGGTTGGATTTTTATCTGCTTGGGACACAAAAGGCCCTGCATCCACAATAAACAAGTTTTTACAAGCATGTACTTGGCAATTGGAACTAACGACACCTGATTTGGGGTCGTTGCTCATGCGCGTAGTGCCTACTTCGTGGATAATTCTTCCAGGTCCAGCAAGTCCATACATGCTTTCTGGGCCTGGTTTAGAGCCCAAAAGAGTGGCTCCAGCTTGAGTCAAGATCTCCTCAAAAGTATCTTGCATGTGCTTGGCCTGCTTGATTTCTTGGTCGGTCCATTTGTAATGGAACCGAAGTACTGGAATCCCATAGGTATCGACCACATTTGGATCGATTTCACAGTAATTGCTGTGCTGGGGGATGCTTTCTCCCCGCCCCGACATGCCTAGGGTCGATCCATAAATTCGACGAATGTCTTTTTTGAGGCCCGTTCCATAGCCACCATTTGGGCTAGGATTGCCAAATTCATCTTTGAGGTACTTCCGCATACTATCCATGCTGCCTCCTGCTCCGTAGGCGGGCTGTCCCATCCCTCCCCAATATTCAATGTGGTAGCCGCGAGCAAAATCTAACTTCTTGTTGTCTTTCCACCAGGGGGTATACATGTGCATACCTCCTACGCCATCCTCGTTGTACCGATCTCGGTCGATTAGGTCGGGTAGGATACCCATGCGATCGGCGCCAGTGGAGTCGTGGAGGTACCTGCCCAATACCCCTGAATCTGCTCCTATTCCATCAGGATGCGCCTTGGATTTGGAATTCATCAAGATACGTGCAGACTCACAGGCAGAGGCACCTAGGACTACTACTCTTGACTTTAACTTGTATTCTTTCCGGTCTATCTTGGATACAAAGGAGACACCATTGGCTTTACCCGTGTCATCCGTAGTGACTTTACGAACCATGGAATAGGTGAACAGGTCTACTTTTCCTTTTTTCATGGCAGGATGGATCAGGCAAGTGCCTGAGGAAAAATCCGCATAGGCCTGACAGGCCCGGTTGCATTGATTGCAGAAAAAGCATACTCCGCGCTCCGCATTGATCGGACGGGTAAGCATCGAAAGTCTTCCAGGAATCATTGGTATTCCTGCTTTGTCTGCCCCTCGCTTGATAAAAAGCTCGTGCAGTCTGGGCTTGGGAGGTGGGAGAAAAAATCCGTCTGGCTCGTTAAAAATACCTTCCTTAGAACCAAATACTCCGATTAGCTTGTCTACTTTGTCGTAGTAGGGTTTCAAATCTTCGTAGCCAATTGGCCAATCATGACCTAGTCCATCGATGCTGGCGCGCTTGAAGTCATTGGGTCCAAATCGAAGGGAGATTCTCCCCCAATGGTTGGTTCGTCCACCCACCATGCGGGATCGGAACCAGTCAAATTGAGTTCCATCCTTGCGGGTGTAGGGTTCGCCTTCTATCTCCCATCCTCCGATGGCCTGATCAAAATCTCCAAAAGGGCGGATTTTGGTACCAGCACCCCTTCTGGGAGATTCCCAAGGTGGGCGAAGTTGGGTTCGATCTTCTTCCTTGGCGGGGTCAAAATCTCCACCTGCTTCCACCACGGCTACAGATAGACCTGCTTCGGAAAGAATTTTAGAGGCCATGCCTCCTCCAGCTCCCGAACCAACAATGATTACGTCGTAGCTATCTTGGGTTTCTTTGATTTGTAAAGACATAAACGAATGGGGTTGAATAGAACTAAACTAGCAATTACTTGGCAACTTAGGAAACCTAAAGTTTAAAGGGCTTTTGAAATGTAGGGCCACAAGGTTTCCATCACTAGGCGATGCCCCTCTGCTGTCGGATGGATTCCATCGGGAAGATTTAAGTCTGGATCTCCAGCCACACCTTCCAAAAGAAAGGGAATCAACTCAATGTTTTTTTCCTTTGCCACGGCAGGGTAAATGGCTTTGAATTCTTCGGTGTATTCCTGTCCCATATTCGGTGGGATCTGCATGCCTGCAAGGATGATCTTGGTGTTAGGATATTTGGTGCGAACCTTGTCTACAATGGCTAGGAGATTTTTCTTGGTTTCGGTGAGTGCAATCCCGCGTAATCCATCATTCCCACCCAATTCCAGTACAAATAAATAGGGCTCCTCTTCCAAAAACCAATCCAATCGGCTGAGACCGCCAGCGGTAGTTTCCCCACTCAAACCTCCATTGATTACGCGATACTCTTTTTTCAAGCTATCCAAGCGGGACTGAGTCCGCCCTGCAAAGGATTCTTCTGGATCAATTCCATAGCCTGCGGTGAGGCTATTTCCAAAAAATAAAATGGTCTTTTTAGGAGTAGCATCTACTACTTGTTTCCCTTCTTCAGCTTCCTTTTTCTCGGTTGATCCGCTACAAGAGGTAAGCCATGCGGCCAAAAGAATAACTACGCAAAAGGAAAAATTGGTGACTGATGATTTCATGGTGAATCGATTAACTTTTGAATTGCTCAAATATGGGGCAAGGTGAATTGTTTATTTTTTCAATAACTGCTGCCTTGGTCGATCAATTTGTGCTATCTGTCGACAGGAGGAGCCTTAACTGCTGTAATTTTGTTTTCTTTACGCGAATTCCAACGAATTTTAGTAAGTCGCTAACAAATTAAGCAAAAATAGCGTTTGACTTTTCAACTCCTCGAACAACTTCATGTCCATTTTAGACCTTCAAAACGTAAGTAAAACTTATCAAAGTGGTAGCCGAAAGCTTACCGTCCTGGATCAGGTTACCTTTTCTATCCAACCTGGAGAGACCATTGCCATCGTAGGACCCTCAGGAAGTGGGAAAACCACCCTTCTTGGCTTGTGCGCAGGCCTTGATTCCAGCAGCACTGGTTCTGTGGTCCTCAATGGACAAGCCCTTGAAAATTTGAATGAAGATCAGCGTGCTGCAGTGCGAAGCAGAGATGTGGGTTTTATTTTTCAAAATTTCCAGCTACTGTCCACCCTCACTGCACTGGAGAATGTAATGGTGCCGCTCGAGTTGAAGAAACGTAAGGATGCCAAGGAGAAGGCCATGGAGTTATTGGATAAGGTAGGGCTGAAAGATCGAGCCACGCATTACCCGACACAACTTTCAGGTGGAGAGCAGCAACGCGTGTCCATTGCACGAGCCTTTGCCAATGCGCCTAAAATACTTTTTGCAGATGAGCCTACAGGCAATTTGGATACCGAAACAGGTACCATGATTGAGAATTTGATTTTTGATTTGAATAAAGAGCAGGGAACTACCCTAGTGCTGGTTACCCACGACTTAGAGTTGGCAGCCAAAACGCAACGCATCGTTCACATCAAGGGTGGAAAAATACAGGAGGACACGCATGCCTGATTTTACCTGGATTTTAAAAATGGCGCTACGGGATTTTAGAAAAAATCTCTCCCGCTTGTTACTTTTTGTTTCCTCCATTGTGGTGGGAATAGCGGCTTTGGTGGCGATCAGCAGCTTTGGAGAAAACTTAGTCAAAGACATTGACAACCAGGCCAAGGAGCTCTTGGGGGCAGATTTGGTACTCGAAAACAACAAGCCTCTCGGAGATATTGGATTAGATTCCCTTGCTGTGGAGACCGCATCAGAAGTGAATTTTGCGTCGATGGTCGCTTTTCCCAAAAGCGATGCCAGTAGATTAACGCAGGTTCGAGCATTGGAAGGAAATTTTCCTTTTTATGGAAAACTAGAAACTATCCCTGCCGCTGGGGAGAAAAGTTTTAGAAGTGGCGGTAAAAAGGCGCTGGTAGAAAAAGCGCTTATGGCTCAATTTGGTGCGCAAATAGGGGATTCTATAAAAGTAGGCGCGCTTAGTTTCCAGATTGTTGGGGAGCTACAAAAGGTACCTGGCCAAACTGGGATTACCGCTAGCGTGGCTCCGGCAGTATACATTCCTTTGGGATACTTGCAAGAAACTGGGTTGGTCCAGTATGGGAGTCGAGTGGAGTACAATCGGTATTTGCAATTTGCTCCTGGTGCCGATGTGGCCAAATTGATCAAACCTTACGAAGCGCAGTGGGAGCTCGAGCGCATTGATGCGGACACCGTCGAAGATCGGAAACAAAGTACGGGCCGCTCCTTTGGCAACTTGTCCAATTTCTTGAGTTTGGTGGCATTCATTGCCTTACTGCTCGGATGTGTAGGAGTGGCTTCAGCCGTAAATGTCTTTGTGAAGGAGAAATTAGCTTCAGTAGCAGTCCTTCGCTGTTTGGGAGTGGCCTCTTTGGATGTGTTGTTGATTTACCTCCTTGAGATTGTAGGGATGGGCTTTATTGGAGCCGCGATAGGCTCTATCTTGGGAACTTTATTGCAGTTTGCTTTACCCCTTGTTTTCGCAGACTTTTTGCCTGTGGAAGTTACGGTTGGGGTATCTTGGAAATCTGTCGGCTTTGGCATGGTCACAGGTCTATTTGTGTCTATCCTATTTGCCTTGTTGCCCTTACTCAAGGTGCGCAAAGTTTCTCCAATGGCTACTTTGCGACCTGAAACTGCCGATACTACCATGCTTAAGGATCCTGCTCGCTGGGCGGTTCTGGTAGGAATTCTTCTATTTATTTTTGGTTTTAGTTTTTACCTCCTTGGCAAGGTTACCTGGGCTTTGGGTTTTACAGCCTTTGTGCTCATTGCTTTTGGCATGCTTTGGGGAGTGGGCACTGGGCTGATGTGGGCGGTTCGGAAATTTTTACCGCTTTCTTTGAGTTATCCTTTGCGTCAGGCACTTTCGAATTTGTACCGCCCGAATAACCAAACCATCTCCCTCATTGCGACCATTGGTCTAGGTACTGCGATGATCAGCACCTTGTTTTTCTTGCAAAATCAGTTGCTGCAAGAGGCGAAGTTTGCGGATAAAAAGGACCAGCCCAACATGCTTTTGTTTGATATTCAAACCGCTCAGCTAGATCAAGTGAGGGAAAAAGTAACCGGACAGAAGATGCCTATTTTGCAGGAGGTGCCGATTGTTACCATGCAGTTGAATACCATCAATGGGGTGGATAAAAAAGCGAATGAGAAACTTCCGGAAGAGAAGAACTACAGTCGCTGGCTTTACAATCGAGAGTTTCGAGTGACATACCGAGATACCTTAATTTCCTCGGAGCAATTGACAGATGGAGCCCTTATTCCTAAAGGAGCTAGAGGGGATAGCATTTTTGTTTCTTTTGAAAAAGGATTTGGAGAGGGGAATGGATTCAAGATTGGGGATGAAGTGGAGTTTAATGTGCAGGGTCGCCCCATCAAAACCTACATTGGAAGCTTCCGTGAGGTAAAATTCAATCAAGTGTCCACCAATTTTTTGGTGCTTTTTCCTGACGGTGTTTTGGAGGAAGCTCCTAAGTTTCATGTGATCATTACCAAGACCAGCACAGATAAGCAGGCCGCTGAAATGCAGGCGGAGATGGTTCGGGAATTCCCCAATATCTCCATTATCAACCTTGGAACGATTGTCGAGACACTGGAAGAAATTTTGGGTAAGATCAGCTTTGTGATTCAGTTTATGGCTTTTTTCTCCATTGCTACAGGAATCTTGGTGTTGATCAGTTCGTTGATTATCAGCAAATACCAGCGCATGCGTGAGAGTATCTTGCTAAGAACTTTAGGGGCTAGCTCAGCCTTAGTTCGGCAGATCAACACCTTGGAATACTTCTTTTTGGGGAGCCTAGCCTCGCTATCTGGAATTTTACTTTCCTTTTTCGCTACATTCCTTTTGGGGAAGTTTGTCTTCCAGCTGAATTTTAGTTTGGCTTGGAAGGAGGGATTTGTGATTTACTTGGTGATTACCGTCCTCACGATTGTGTTGGGCTGGCTCAATGGCCGAAAAATCATCAACCAGCCTCCGATGGAAATTTTGAGAGGGAATGGGTAAATGCTAGATTGTCAGAGTAATAAAACTTACATTTCATTCTAGAGCGACTACCAATCAACTCATTTTGTTTGATTTTTTGATTCAGGAGTAAAAGTTTTTTCATCTTATTTTTTTTAAAATGAACCTAAAAGTAAACCTGTGGGTTGATATATTGAAAGTTGTCCGTATCTTTGAGCTCTCAGGGACCAAGCGGAAGTTATTTGCTGCCCAATTCGAGGGTGAGGAGTTGACTGATACGGGTGAAATCCAACACGCTTTTTCCAAGGTTAGGGCTGATTGGAGAAACCCCAATTGGTTTAGAGAATTTTTCACTGAATTCAGGCAAGATTACTTTGATTTTTACGGTTCTGCCAGACTCAATGGAATGGTTAAGGAAGCGATTGAATTTGCGGATGACTTATTTGAAGAATTAGCTGAACACGCAGGAACAGGGGATTTGGAATCTCTTTTCAAACCACTAGATAATTCGGAAAATGTCCAAGTTTATGAATTGCAAAAACTGAAGGTAAAGGGTAGGGAGCGAAAAAGTTATTTAAGAGTATATGCTGTGCGGTTTGGAGATGAATTTGTGATCACGGGCGGTACAC
>CANHCD010000086.1 GCA_947458795.1 Cyclobacteriaceae bacterium
AAAATGAGCGGGAAAGCCTTTTTATCGCAGTTAATTTTGCCAAGGAATTTTTTGTAAAAAACTTAGAAACCGACGAAGGGAAGGCCATAGGACTGAGCTACTTTAAGGAGCGGGGATTTACCCCTCAAATCATCCAAAAGTTTGATTTAGGCTATGCCTTGGATGGCTGGGATCATTTTCTCAAAGCAGCAAAATCGGCGGGATACCAAGAAGAAATTCTACTCAAAGCGGGTTTGATCCTTCAGAAAGAAGGGGAGGCCGAGCGCCTATACGACCGCTTTCGAAATCGGGTCACCTTTACCATCCATAATGTCAGTGGCAAAGCCATTGGCTTCGGTGCGCGAATCCTTACCAAGGACAAAAATCAGCCCAAATACATCAACTCCCCTGAAACACCGATTTACCACAAGAGTGATGTGCTCTATGGAATGTTTCAGGCCAAAAAAGCCATCCGAGATCAAGACAATTGCTTCTTGGTGGAAGGCTACACCGACGTTGTTTCACTCCATCTTTCGGGGATTGAAAATGTGGTTGCCTCTTCGGGTACCTCACTTACCGATGGGCAGATCAAGTTGATCCGACGATTTACCAACCAAGTGACTGTCCTTTACGATGGAGATTCGGCGGGTATCAAGGCTTCCCTGCGCGGGATAGATCTATTGCTGGAGGGAGGCCTCAATGTAAAAGCTGTCGTATTCCCCGATGGAGAAGATCCGGATAGCTACTCCAGAAAGGTGGGTTCTCAAGCATTCCAGGACTACCTCAAAGAAAATAGCCGCGATTTTATTGGGTTCAAAATCAGCCTCTACCAAGATGAAATCGATAAGGATCCCATTCGGAAGGCAGGAATCATCCGCGAGGTGGTGCTAAGTATAAGCAAGATCCCTGATCCAATTATCCGATCGGTGTATGCCAAAGAGGCCTCGGGGCTTTTGAGTATTGAAGAAGAGATTCTGCATGCTGAACTCAATAAAATTCTCCTAAAAACCCAGAAGGATCAATTTGAGCGAGCGAAGGAGGAAAAGGCGATTGAAGCTAGCATTGACCAACTTTTGCCAGTTCCGGAGGAGGCAACTGCTGAGGATAACCTGCTGTTGCAGGAACGTGAAATGCTTCGGCTTCTGCTGAACTATGGCGGTCAAAAATTGGATGTTCAAGAACTCCACTTTTGCCAGTACATCCTTTCTGAAATTGAGGAGGTTAGTTTTCAGACTCCCATTTACCAAAAAATGATTCAACTCTACCGAGACGGCATTGCCTTGGGTCAGGTGCCCTCTGATGACTTGTTTCTGAGTCATGGAGATGCTGAGATTCGGCAAGAGGCCATTGCAATGATTACACAGAGGCATGAGGTCTCAGCCAATTGGAAAGATAAATTTCAGATTTTTGTAGCCCTGGAATCCGATGATTTGGCCAATACAGCCTTCAAGTCCATTTTACGATTGAAGCGTAGGCTACTCCAAAAAATGATGGAAGAGGCAATGGCAAAAATTAAAGAAGCCGAGCAACTGCAATTGGAAGTAGAAAAGGTGAGCGAATTGTTGGAGTTTTATTTGGAGCTAAAAAAAGTAAAACTCAAGATTGACAAGGAGCTAGGAATTGTAATTGGCTAATTCCAAACTTTCTTTGGCTGCTTCCGGTTTTGTAGACAAAGAGGCTACATTTGTATCCTAAACCTTCTTTTTAACACCCAACTTGTGGAAAATTACACCCTGGATCCCATTGAAGATGCCATTGAGGCGATAAAAAACGGTGATGTCATCATCGTGGTAGACGACGAGGACCGTGAAAATGAAGGTGATTTTGTGTGTGCGGCGGAAAAAGTCACTCCCGAAATCATCAATTTCATGGCTACCCATGGCCGAGGCTTGATCTGTGCGCCCTTGATTGAAGATCGCTGCGAGCAGCTGGGTTTAGACTTGATGGTGGGAAGCAATACGGCAGTATTTGAAACTCCCTTTACGGTGTCTGTAGACTTGATTGGTCACGGTTGTACCACGGGAATTTCCGCCTCAGACCGCGCCAAAACCATTCAAGCCTTGGTGGACGATCGAATCCATCCCAATGAACTGGGTAAGCCAGGACATATTTTTCCCCTCAAAGCCAAAAGAGGTGGAGTACTGCGCAGAGCAGGGCATACCGAAGCAGCGATTGATTTTTCAAGACTTGCAGGGCTTCAACCAGCAGGGGTATTGGTGGAGATCATGAATGAAGATGGAACCATGGCACGGTTGGATGACTTGTTTAAGGTGCGCGAAAAGTTCCAATTGAAGTTGGTGTCTATCAAGGATTTGATTGCTTACCGTCTCAAAAATGAGTCACTAATCACGAAAGAGATTGGCGTAGACATGCCCACTGTTTGGGGCGATTTTGATTTGGTGGCTTACCGGCAAACCAATACCCAAGAGATTCATTTGGCCCTGATCAAAGGAACTTGGGAAAAAGATGAGCCTATTCTAGTTCGTGTCCATTCCTCTTGTGCCACGGGAGATATTTTTGGTTCCTGCAGATGCGACTGTGGTCCGCAACTGCATGCTGCTATGGAACTTGTCGAGCAGGCAGGCAAAGGGGTGGTTTTGTACATGAATCAAGAAGGAAGAGGCATCGGCTTGATCAACAAGTTGAAAGCCTACAAACTCCAAGAGGAAGGCATGGACACGGTGCAAGCGAATCTGGCTCTTGGATTACCCATGGATGGAAGAGATTATGGGGTGGGTGCTCAAATCCTTCGAGATTTGAATATCTCAAAGATTCGCTTGATTTCGAATAATCCCCAAAAACGTGTAGGTCTGCTGGGCTACGGTCTAGAAATTATAGAACAAGTACCTATTGAGATTCAAGCCAACCCCCACAATGTAAAATACCTGCAAACGAAGCGGGATAAAATGGGGCATACTATTCTGAAATAATCAAGTTTGGTAGGAGCTGTCGGTTATGAAAACCTGCAGACCATCCTCCCGTTTGTATACTTTATGCTACGATTGAAAATCTACTTATTCTTGTTGTTGGTTGGTTTGAGTGTCCAAAGTTGGGCTCAAACTAAAAATCAATTCCCGTCTCAAATTTGGCACAAGGGTACCTTGTATTTATCGGATGGGAGTTCGGTGAATGGCATGGTAAAATACGATTTGGAAACCAACTTAGTGCAGCTACAGGAGGAGACGGTGATTACGTTTACAGCCTCCAATGTGACGAGCTTTGATATTTTTGATGAGACCTATAAGGGTGTTCGCAAGTTTTACAGCCTTCCTTACGCATTGAATGGTGATTACGATACGCCTGTGTTTTTTGAAGTGCTTACCCAAGGGGAGCACATTGCCTTGCTCTGTCGTGAATACATTGCTACAGACACTCGAGGAATTAACAACTGGGCGGGAATGGGCATGAATCCATTTTGGGGTCCCCAAAATATAGCTGGGTTTCGATTGGCCTTTACCTATTACTTTTTAAAAAATGGGCGTATGGAGCGCTACAGTGGCAAGAAAAAGGAGTTGTTTGACATGCTACCTGGGTACGACGAGGAGCTCGAGCTATACATGCGGAAAAATCGCCTTGAATACAACCAACGTGGGGATCTACTTCGGATCACTGCCTATTACAACGAATTAAAAAACAACTAAGCATGTCACGACCCTTGATTCTAGTTTCCAATGACGATGGGATCACCTCCAAAGGAATCCGCGTATTGGTATCTGTCATGAAAAAATTGGGAGATGTGGTGGTGGTAGCCCCCGATAGTCCCCAATCGGGCATGGGGCATGCCATTACCATTGGACAAACCTTGCGGTTGGTTGAAGATGATATTTTTGAAGATGTAAAGGCTTACAAGTCTAGCGGCACACCTGCCGACTGTGTGAAGCTTGCCAAACACCATGTGCTGAAAGACCGCAAGCCCGATTTGGTGGTTAGCGGGATCAATCATGGATCCAATACCTCCATCTCTGTACTTTATTCTGGAACCATGTCCGCAGCCATTGAGGGAGCCTTAGAGGGCTATCCATCGATTGGATTTAGCCTTTGCGATTTTTCATCGAAGGCAGACTTTTCCCATGTGGAGGAATGGGTGGAAAAAATTGCTCGTCAAGTATTGGAAAATGGCATTCCCAAAGGGATAGCCTTGAATGTGAATATTCCTCCCAAGCGGAACGAGGAGATTCGAGGAGTAAAAATCTGTAGACAGGCAGATGCGAAGTGGCAGGAAGAATTTGTGGAGCGCTTTGATCCTACGGGAAGAAAATACTTCTGGCTAGCAGGTAACTTTGTGAATTTTGACAAGGGGGAGGACAACGATGAGTGGGCAATCGCCAACAATTACATCTCCATCGTACCTTGCCAATACGACCTCACCGCCCACCATGCCATCTCCCACATCAATAAGGAATGGGACTGGACCAAACTAGGGGATTGAGGATTTAAGAATTATCCGCTATCCTGTTAGTAGCTCAATAGGAATGTTAACCCTAGCGGATAATAGCTCACAGTCGACAGACCACGGCCCACCTATTTGGACTTCAAACCCTATTTTCCTTTGGTTAAAGCCAACAAGGCGGGTTATCAAATTGGATTTTTTGTTTTTTTAATCAAGTTGGGTGGTACTTCGACCTCATTTGTGTCGAAACCAGCAGTCATTGCGTGACTCTTCGTAGGCTTTGAATACGGTGTTGACCGGGAAGCCGTGGTGCAAGTGCTCGTTGAATTTGGTTCGGACCAGGTAGTTAAAGGCTCCCATATCTCCGGTATAGGCTGTTTTGTTTTCCGAATTGTAGCGTCGATGGATTGCACAGAGCTCTTGGAGAAAGGCTAAAAATAGGGGGTAGGCACCGCCAATAATGCCACAATTCAGGAGCGTATCTCCAGCAAAGCGCGCTTCGTAGTCGGCATAGTCATCGATTTGGCTCCTGAGACTGCTTGCATGGGCGAGCATCCATTCGTTAGCTAGGACTGTGGGTTCGTCTCCACAAAATAGGGTATTGGTGGATGCGATAAACAGTGGGTCGGTGAAAGGATTGTTGACGAGCGTGACGTCCGATACATCTGTTACAAAAATATTGGCAGGGAAATTGGCCTGCTTTTCTAAAAAATCCAGGTAGACCAGGTAACGGTATACGTTGGGGTTGAACTGGGGATTGTAGGTAATTTTTACGAAGGTAAGGTGCTCGCTTTCATAGGCTTGGCAGGTATCTTCGCTAAAGCCATTGTGAAATAGCAATCCATTTAGCTTGGCCGCTGTCACTGATGCTACCCAAGCACGTACCAGTTCGAAATTATCGTCTTGCAGCGTGGTACTTCGGTTGACATCATAGACCCCTGTGATGTGGCAAGCAAGGATTAGGTTGCTGTTTGGAGGCAGCTGTGGGTAATTTTCACTCACAAGCTCTCGGAAAGGAGTTGTTGTAGTTTCACCTGCGAGCAGGTACTATTTGGGTTGTTTCGGTAATAGATATAGGTTCGCAGGTCTACCTTTTTCACCCGATAAACTGACTTGGCACGCTCAAAAAAGTCAGAATCCGCAGCAAAACCATCTCGAAATTGGAGGTTTAAAAATACTTCCCTAAGTCCAAATAGGGTTCCGAAAAGGGTGGCTTCATCCAAATGGATCTGTTTGCTCAAGTCATTTCTATCGGGCACGAAGTAGTCCTCCTGTGTTTCGACGATAGTTTCGGAAGTGGAGCAAATCAAGTCGGCAGACTCCATTTCCCGAAGGCAGGAGCTGAGGTGATTGGGCTTGTACTCGTCATCGCTGTCCAAAATGGTAATGTAGGTTCCCACGCTATTGAGCACACCACGGTTGATGGATGCTGCTTGGCCACGGTTGCTGTGACGAATGTAGCAGAGCCGGTCTTCGTGGGCTTCGATGTATTGGATTAAGGATTCGCGGTTGTTTTCTTTGCTCCCATCATCAATGATGATCAACTCAAAGTCATGGTAATCCTGATTTAATACGGAGTCAATCGCTCGTTTGGTAGCGGCGAAGTCGGTGTTGTATACCGCCATCAACACCGATATGTGTACTTGTTTCAACATGAAGCGTGAGGGATATCCCCTCAATTGTTTGTTTAGCTGCTAGCCCTCGTTGCTCTCCTACACTTTTTCGATTGGCCAAACGTCGTAGTTTCCAAAGGTAAGGAGAACTAGGTTACGGAGGGGTTAAAAATCCATGATGGAATCGTTAATACCCTAAATTCTTTTCAAAAAATCTCGATTATAAGCTGTTTTAAAATAAAAAATGTGATTGGAATAAAACTAAAAAGCCGGAAGGAATTGATTCCTTCCGGCTTTACAATAGGTAAGTAACACTCAATCGTGTGTAGACCGTCTATCTGTAATCAGCAGGTTGCATAGCCCAGCAACAATGAGTAAGGTTCCGGCGAGCAGCATGGTGTTGATGACCGCTTCACCAAAGAGGATTTTGTACAAGAAATTAACCCCACCCAAGGCAGCAACAATCTGTGGAATCACAATAAACATGTTGAAAATACCCATATAAGTACCCATTTTATTCGATTCTACAGAGCCGGAAAGCATGGCATAAGGCATGGAAAGGATACTGGCCCAGGCAATGCCAACCAAGGCAAAGCAGATATGCAGCATCCAGGGTTCGCTCACGTAGTAAATCAATATAAATCCAAGACCACCGGCGAGTAGACTGAAGAGGTGGAGGAGTTTTCGGTTGATTTTGATTTTTGAGGCTACGAAGGAGAGTATCAAGGCAAAAAACATGGAAACTAGCCCATAGGTACCGAGGTAATTTCCTACTTGGTCCGCAGCAGTATTGTAAGCGGCGGAACTGGTGTCTGTTGCTCCAAAAACATGCTCCGTAATGGCAGGAGTCGCAAAGCTCCACATGGTGAAGAAGGCGAACCAGGAGAAAAACTGTACCAGACCCAACTGTTTCATCACCGTGGGCATGGTTACTATCAGCTGGAAAACCTCTTTAGCTCCTGTAAAAAAGCCCTTTTTGCTTTCTTTTTCTCGTTTAAATGCATCCAGGTCCTCGGGAGGATATTCTTCTGTCTTGAGGATGGTAAAAAGGATGGAGGTAAACAAAACGAAGGCGCCGATCCCGAACGCGTACTTGACAGAATCAGGGACTACCCCTGGAGCAGCGGTATTGGCAGCACCGAGCTCGGTCATCAACCAAGGGAGGTTGGAAGCCACCCAGGTGCCAATGCCTATGATCAGGGTTTGGACCACAAAACCAAAGGAACGCTGTGATTCTGGAAGTTTGTCAGCCACTAAGGCTCGGAAGGGTTCCATGGACACATTGATGGAGGCGTCCAAGATCCAAAGTGCACCTGCCGCCATCCAAAGTGCAGAAGAGTAGGGGGCAAAAAACAGGGCAATGGTACTCATCACAGCACCAAAGAAAAAGAAAGGCTTTCTTCTTCCGAACCGAGGATGCCAGGTGCGATCACTCAAATAGCCCACGATTGGCTGAACCAATAGTCCAGTCAGCGGGGCTGCTATCCAAAGAAAGGGGATGGTGTCTTTTTCGGCACCGAGGGTTTGGAAGATACGAGACATGAATCCGCCCTGTAGTGCGAATCCAAATTGAATCCCTAGAAACCCAAAACTCATGTTCCAGATCTGCCAGAAACTCAACTTCTTTTTTTCTTGGGTCATTGTTGGGGTAGTAAAAATGAGTAGGTATTAATCCAAACCTTTGA
>CANHCD010000087.1 GCA_947458795.1 Cyclobacteriaceae bacterium
ACGGCATTCCAAAACTCATCCTTTCCGTAGAATGGAAAGAAAATGACGATAAAATGACTCGGGATTTTCTGGAGCAGCAAACTGAAATGTATGAGCGGATGGGATTCAAAAACATCAAGGTGGAGGATACTGGAGCGCCTCCAGGATCAGATATTCACGAAATGGGTGGTGTGCGCATGGGAAGAGATCCCAAAACCTCCCTGCTCAACGAATTTAACCAGCTCCATGCCTGCAAGAATGTATTCGTTTCCGATGGTGCTTGCATGACCAGCGGCAGTACCCAAAATCCGACTTTAACCTTTATGACCCTGACAGCTCGAGCGGCAAATCATGCCGTGGAGGAGTTGACCAAGGGCAATCTTTAACAATTTCCCTCAGGGATTCGCAGATCTTAGCTTCTAGGTCAGTAGTTTTCGGAGGGAGTAAAACCCAAAATACCATGAAAAAAACACTTGCTTTCCTGATCCTTGCGCTGACTTGGATCATAACCCCAACAGAGACGGTTGCTCAAAAAAAGGGAGACCCACTCTTCCAGGTCCCGCTAGGAATTGCTTCCTACACCTTTCGTGACCAATGGAAGAATGGGGTGCCAGAAACTCTGGACATCATCCAAAAAATGGGATTTAAAACCTATGAAGGAGGGGCTCCAAAAGGTGTTGATCCTGTGGAGTTCAAGAAAATGTTGTCAGATCGTGGAATCAGTATTCCTTCCACGGGTACGGGATTTGAAGAGTTGGAGAGCGATCCTCAGGGGGTTGCCGACCGTGCCAAAGCATTGGGCGCTTCCTATGTGATGTGCGCCTGGATTCCTCATGCAAGGGGGCAGTTTTCCAAGGCAGATGCCGATCGTGCGATTAAGGTCTTCAATGCGGGCGGAAAAGTTTTGAAGGAAAATGGAATTACCTTCAAGTACCACGTGCATGGCTTCGAATTCCATCCTTATGGCCAAGGCACCTTGTTTGACTACTTGGTAGAAAACACGGATCCAAAGTATGTGTCCTTACAAATGGACGTCATGTGGACGCATTTTGGCGGAGGAGATCCGGCGGGATTATTGAAGAAATATGGAAAGCGTTGGGTGTCGCTACACCTCAAAGATTTTAGAAAAGGAGCTCCAAAAGACATGACCGGAGGGACTGGTCCTGAAAATGATGTGCCCTTGGGTCAGGGTGAACTCGACTTTGTGGCGATCTTGAAAGAAGCCAATAAGATTGGTATCAAGCATATGTTTGTTGAGGACGAGAGTGAGAAAGAGTTGGAGACCTTACCTATAAGTATTGCCTATTTGAAAAAGTTGACCTACTAAGAGCCATAGGGCGGGAATTCGTTTTTTTGAAGAGCTAAATGAAAAGGGAGGGTCTGAAGCCTCCCTTTTGCATTCAACTTAACTCAACTGAATCAACCTATCTTACGAGATGAATAACCCAACTTACGGAAGCTTGTTGTTCAATGTTAAATTTTTTGAATGAATTGATTTTATTGACACTATAAAAAAGTAATTTTTTGACCTAAAAAGGGTGTTTGGGCATCTAAATGCCTGTTTTTTCCTTGCAGATCAAAACAATTTTTTAATTAGCTAGGGGTAAATTTTATTGAGGACTTCACATCTATGTAATTGTATTGGCGCATCGATTTTAAATTATTTTTTATAAATAATTTAATAAAAAATTGTTTTTTAGAATTTTATAAATACATTCATTCATTATTTAATTTAATTTTTATGAAGAAACTATTTTTAAATCTAAACATCAGTCGATTGGGGCATTTTTTAACCGCCCCAGTCTTTTACTCCATCCACTGTTTGTCAGATTTGGCTAAGCGTTTGGGTAGAGCTTCTTCTTTTTCATTTGCGAAACTTATTTTTCACTACTAACCACTTTCAACTATGAAAATTATTTTTAGAAACCTTCTTTTTTTCCTTGGATTGACATTTCCTTTTCAAGCCTGCCAGCAAGACCCAACGCCCGAAATTCCCATCATTCAAGCTACTGAATTTCAATTTATTGGGGTTGAGCATAACGAAAAGCTCCAAGATACCTTTGAATTTCTAGTGGCAAATCAAAATTCAATGGGACGTAAATCCATGTTGTCCAATAAGAAAGCTGTGGAGCAATTTTTGATTTCCGAGCAAGAATCCAACACCAAATACCCGGCTAGTATGATTGCCATTGGAGTGGCCTATACTAAGCAACTTTTTGCAAGCTCCAAACATCAGTTTGCCCGACAACAGGTTTATCCTGAAAGCTTGGAGCTTGGGGAAAAAGTAAAACTCTATTTGGGAAAGTTGAATGTAATTCTTTCGGTGGAGGCTTTTGGAGATCCAAGTGTTCATCAAGAAATTAAGGTTTTGGAAGAAACCATAGCATTAGAAAAAGACTTAAGCGATAGAGAATTAGTCCTTTTATATTCCGCTACTTCCATTGCGAGCCACTCCTATACCTATTGGTCCGAAAACTATGAGAACTGGGAGCAGCTCGGGCCTAGTGGAACTTTGCAACAATCCTATAAAACAGGGCCTGCAGGCAACATCGTGAAAGCTGATGTAGCCGGAGCAGTAGCCTGAGCTGTGGGCGCGTTGGCTGTAAATGTTATTGTAGGTCCTGGACAGGTAGCTTATGCTGGTGCTATTGTGGGTGGGGCTGCAACAGGTTCTGTTTATCAAGGCGTCATTGAATTCCTAGATTGGGTATGGTAGTCAAACCAAAAATCACCATTTTCTTGGTTAGCCTTGTCGCCTGTGAGTTTGTTGCTCTTGGGATTTGGTTTGCCTTTGGTGAAAACTATGCCGTGCATGCTGCCGTGGTCGCCGTGGTCATTACCTTATTGGCCAGAGGTAAAAAGGAAGCAAAATAGGGGGATTTTATAAAAAAAGGGAGAATGCTTACGCGCTCTCCCTTTTTTCATGGGCATAGATTGATACTTCCGGTGGCTGTAGTTAGTTAATTTCTTTTTCAACGCTATTCTGATTTAACAGACCAGCTTAAATCCATATCCCCGCACATTTAGGATTTGCACCGCGGGATCTTCTTGAAGTTTTTTGCGCAGCTTGGTGATGAACACATCCATACTTCGGGCCGTAAAAAAATCATCTGTTCCCCAGATTTGGTTGAGTATCAAGCTCCGTTCGGCGATTTCATTTTTCCGGGACAGGAGCAGCTCCAAAAGTAAAGATTCCCGAGAAGTGAGCTTAATTTCTTGTATACCAAACTTCAGTAGCTGTCGCTTGGGATGGAAGGAATAGGTACCCAGGGGTAGCCAGTCGCTCGGCTGGGCTTGTCCTCCTTGCCGATCCAGGTGAGCCTTGATCCGTACGATCAGTTCCTCCATGCTAAAAGGCTTCCGAATGTAATCAGTTGCACCCATGGAGAAGCCTTTGACCACATCTTCGCTTTGCCCTTTGGAGGTTAGAAAAAGGATGGGGGTGAGGGTATCTGTTTTTCGGATCTCCGAGGCTAGAGTAAACCCATCTTTTTTTGGCATCATAACATCCAACACGAGTACATCGGGTTTGTCTTTAAGGTAGCTTTCCCAGGCAGACTGTCCATCTCCACAGAGAATGACCTCAAAGCCACGGCTCTCCAAACTCTCTTTGACGATGCTACCCAGGGCGAGTTCGTCTTCTGCTAGTAATACGCGTATCTTGCTCATGGCCAATACATGGTGAATATCGTGGAGTTTTTGCTGGCCTGAAGGGAAACGGTCCCACCATGTTTTTCCATGATTTTTTTGACGTAATACAGGCCGATGCCAAATCCTTTGACATCGTGGAGGTTTCCTTTCGGTACTCGGTAAAACTGCTCAAAAATATGTTTTGCTTGCTCTTGACTCAAGTTGCCCCCGTTGTCTTCGACTTGAATTTGAGTAGCTGTACTTTGAGCTAAGCGAAGTTGAATGCTTGCCCCTCCGTATTTGATGGCATTGTCTAGCAGATTGGAAATCACCTGCTCAAAATGAAAGGGGTCTACTTCGATCGGGCTGCAAGAATTAGGGAGGAGCAAGTCAAATTCCTTTTCTGGAGCTAGGGTCTGGAATTTTTGAACCAACTGGGTTAATACGGGTGCTGGATCAATTCTTTCCTTTTTCAAAACCAATTGATCCGAGTCTAGGGCTGCCGTTTCTAGGAGTTTTTCCACCATCTGATCCAGTTTTTGCATTTGAACTTTGGAAATACCTAGGTACCGGCTTGTCTTTTCGGGATCGTTATCGGGATTGAACTGTTCAATTCCTTCTATGGCAGTGAGTGTGGTGGCGATAGGTGTCTTGAATTCGTGGGTGATGTTGGCAATTAGGTCTTGCTTAATCTCGGCAATTTCCTTTTGGTGTTTGATGGTTTGGTAGAGGTAATAAAATGCAAAGGCGAGGATACCTAAAAATAACAGCGAGGAAAGTGCCTCTACCAGTCCGCGCTTCAGCAGTGTCCAGTAGCTAATGTCGTAGTATAAGTCTAAGTTTTTCCCTGCAGGCAGAAAGGTAGAGCTTGAGCCTACTTTGTAGGGCAAAACAATTTCCTTGGCGATGGAATCACGGACAAGGCTGTCTGAATTTAGCTCCGTAAAGTGTAGGCGGTAGTCAAGTGTAATCCCACTACGTTCAAACTCTGTGTCTAAGTGTTTGGTAAGTTTCGGAAGGTCCAGCGTGTCCCGGATGATGGAAAAGATGATTTTGCTGGTAAAGCGTTCGATGGCATTTAAGCTATCGACGGCAGTCTTCCCTCTGAAAATCTGAATTTTATTGATTCGGTCTACCTTGATCGAGTCCAGTTGTTGTCGATTGATTTTTTCTGCAGCTGGAGAGATGTCGATGGTCTGGATACGGAGTGAATCCTTTGCCATGGTTTTCAAAGCCCTGATTTCTATGATTTTTGCACCTGCTCCTGGGATGCTATCGGGGCTGAAAATGGCTAGTTCAGCTGGGGTATTCAGGGAATCGAAAGAACTGCTTGTTTTCATTACCAAGTTCTCCTGCCCGGCTGGGTCTTTCCGTTGCAGTTTCAGTGTATTTTTAAACAAAGGGCTAGCCACTGCTCTCCTCATAAATGAGGTGTCTGAAGTCACACTATCTGCTGCATAAAAGCTGTATTCTGCGTCCGTCAAGGCAAAAACATCTGACTTAGCCAAGTCTGCGAAGTAATTTTCAACGGCATGGTCTAAGTTTTGTTGAATATCTTGCTTAAGTTCAGCCTGAAGAATATCCCATTGAGAAGCCATTCTCCAAACTTGAATGGACAGAGTGATCAGCAAGGTGACCCCGATAAGTAATCCAATACGCTTGAATTCTAACTTCTTCATGGTCTAAATGTAGGGGGATAGAATTTATCCTGAAATTTGTGTTAACACACGTTAACAGTACTTAACGCATGGTTTGGGTTCTCTTCACTTCTTTTGTATTTCAAACTAGCAACACTTATGAAACGTACCCACACCATCCTCAGCCTTCTTTTGTTTTTTGGCATTGGTCTTCAGACCGCTTTTGCCCAAGGATTTACGGGCAGAGCCTATTACAAGTCTACTTCTAAAATCTCCATCTCCATGGATTCTACGAAGATGGCGCCGGAGCAAATGGCTCAGATTCAGGCTTCGCTCAAGAAGCAGATGGAACAAAACTATGTGCTTTCCTTTAACCAAACCGAGTCTACTTGGAAGAAAGAAGAAAGTTTGGGCGGTGGTCCGGCCACGGCATCTTCCGGTGGAGCCGTGTTTATGGTCGCTACCAGCGGTGAAGGTTCTATGCTTTATAAGAATATCGCTGATCAATCTTACGCTCAAGAACGAGAAGTGATGGGTAAGGAATACTTGATTCAGGAGAAGTCGGAACCTTTCGAATGGGAGCTTTCTGGAGAAACCAAGAAAGTAGGCAATTACACTGTTCAAAAGGCAAGCTTCACCAAAATTGTAGATTCAAAGCGTTTTTCCACAGGAATGACGGAAATGGAAAATGTGAAGGATACGCTACAAGTGACCGTATGGTTTACGCCTGAAATTCCTGTTTCCCATGGGCCGGAAAACTATTTTGGCCTTCCAGGATTGATTTTGGAAGTTCAAAATCAGGGAAGAACGCTCATCTGTGAAAAAATCGAATTGAATCCTTCTGCTGAGCCTGTGGTCATCGAGCGCCCTTCTAAAGGAAAAGAAATTTCCCTAGAGGAGTTCAAAAAAATGGAGGAAGAAGGTATGAAGCAGATGATGAACCGCTACCAAGGCAAGCCTGGATCTGGGGCCACGATGCAAATACGGATTGGAAACTAATTCCAAGGCCTAGATTCCTGCTTTTCTTAATTGGGAGCCGAAAATCGGGCTTTCTTCACCTCTTTTCTCCTTCTTGTTGATGCTATTGATCAAAAGAATAAGTTTACTCGCTTGCTTTTGCTTGCTTGCTGGGGTCTCCATGGCCCAAACCAAGCCGCTGACGGGGTTCGTGTTGGACAGCCTCAATCGGCCCATTGCCTATGCCAATGTGGTGGCTATCAATCAAAGCACGCAGAAAATTGCGGGATTCGGCATCTCCAATAACGAAGGCAAGTTTAAGGTGACCTTGCTCGAAGGCCCTTCCTACCTGATTCGCGTTTCCTTTGTGGGCTACCGGCAGTTTGAACAAGTACTCAATACCTGGGATTCCGATACCCCACAGCTGGTCATCCTCAAGCAAAGTGATACCCAACTTGGACTGGTAGAAGTGGTGTCCGAGATGCCCGTCACCATGAAGGGAGATACGCTCACCTACAAAACCGATGCGTTCACCACGGGAACGGAGCGCAAGCTAGAAGATGTCTTGGAAAAACTCCCTGGCTTCCAGGTGGCTGAGGACGGTGGCGTGAAGGTGCAAGGAAAAACTGTAGACAAGGTGCTGATTGATGGAAAGCCGTTTATGGATGGAGACACCAAATTGGCCACCAAAAACCTGCCTGCCAATGCGGTGGACCGGGTGCAGGTATTGAAAAATTTCAACGAAGTTGGCCCTATGCGAGGCCTAGATACCAACGAAACCCTGGCACTCAATATCCAACTGAAGGAGGGTAAGAAAAACATGGTCTTTGGCGACCTGACCGCAGGTGTAGGTCCTCAGAAACGGTATTTGGCGCATGCCAATACCTTTTACTATGCACCCAAACTCAATGTCAACTTTATTGGCGGCACAAATAATGTAGGGGAGCAGCCCTTTACCTTGCAGGATTATTTCCGATTTTCGGGAGGCATGGGAGGTCTTGCCTCTCGTGCTGGATCTCGCGTACAGGTTAACGGGGAGGATTTGGGAATTCCAATGGCCACCCGCTCCAATGCAAATTCGCTAGAAACAAACTTAGCAGCCTTCAATCTCAATTATACCCCATCCTCAAAGTGGAGGCACACGGGCTTTGTCATCGGGTCTACGTCAAACAATGGCTTGGGAAGTTCTTCCCTACGCACCTACTTGAATACCGGACAAAACAACAAAGAGGAACTCTTGTCTTCCTCTGAGGTAGAAAGTAAGTCTGGTTTGGCTAAATACGCCATCACCTACACCCCAAAAGAAGAGACCTATGTTAAGTACAGCTTTTTTGGGAAGCTTTCTGAGATTGAGAATGGAAACCTGCTCAATTCTAGTTTTGGAAATTTTACCCAAAACATCAATACGCTGTCCTCCCGCAATCCCTACGCACTGCAGCAAAAGCTGGA
>CANHCD010000088.1 GCA_947458795.1 Cyclobacteriaceae bacterium
ACCAATAACTGCAGCGCAAGCAGGGATTCAAAAAAACATCAGCCCCCATACTTTTCGGCATTCCTTTGCCACACACCTCATCGAGGGAGGGGCAGACTTGCGCGCCGTACAAGAAATGCTTGGCCATGAAAGCATCACCACCACAGAGATCTACACCCACTTGGATCGAGATTACCTTAGACAGGTGCTTACTGAATTTCATCCGAGGAAGTAAGGACTTTTTAGTGCCAGATGGACTCCGTCAAAATCTGTTAGGCCTTGTGGGTGGAGATGAAAATCGAAAATGTATGCGCTAGTTTTTTACTGTATTTTAGTAGAATAAGTAAATCAGAGCCGCACCCGCTGTAGTTATTGGTTGATTTCTTTCTTTAAGAGCAATTTCTTGGATTGACCGATAACGCTGTAAGTCAATTCATAGCACTTGTTTAACTTCTCATCTATTTGCTCTTCAATAATGGTTTCCAGAGTAAACGAATTCCCCTCATATTCATTTTTCGCTGGCTGAAGTTTATAAATTTCATAGCTATTGGCACAATTACCTCCTGAATTATAGATGGTAATGCGCTTAGTCAAATAATCAACCTTTGACATTTCATCCAAAGAGTTGAAAGGTTCGATGGTAGTAATTCCATTACGATCGGGTAGCAATTCAGGACCGTCAAATTTGTATGCTTTAAATGAAGCGACTCCCCGTTGCCCATTGTCAATTTCTACCAAAACAAGTTCATCAATTTTGTCAAAATCCAGGTCTTGAAAAAAGAAGGGTGCCTTTGTAGTTCCAAAACTATAGTCAGTTCCCAAATCATCTTCATTGTACTCTAGGTTAATTTCATATTCATTTATACTAACAATGCTGAGATTGTCCTCAGAATAGCTAAATGGAAGCATACTATTCTCTAATCCAAAGTGGTTATTGGTTAAATAAAATGAATAAGGCTCATCTATTTTATAGAATTCAAGTATTGCTGGGCCTATTGTGCGGTTATTCCGTACAACCAATGGTTTCCATAAAACAGAGACTGAGTAGCCATTAATCTCATTGGTGTAGGCAATGGTCACCCCGTTGGGTTGAAAATCGTTTGTTTGACCAGCTGCACAAACAGAAATAGCTGTTAGCGCTAAAGAAAGTGTGATTAGTCGCAGGCAGTTTACTTTTTTTCCTAGTGTAGAAATGATTCCTTGTGACCTACTTAGTAGTTTCATGATGGTAGAAGATTAGAGCGATTTAGTTTTTACAAATCAGTAACAAGTGATTTGAATTTTTGAAGTGATGCTGCGGATTCTCGTGAGAAACCCTCTGCACAAACTAGGTTAGGGTTTTCTTAGTACTAACAAGATAATCGAAAAGTTCCCTTACCTGCAAATCCCCAAACCCATAGATTCCCTCTCGCTCAGAAAACTGAGAAAATAGGGTGTCAAAATCAGTAATTCCCTTCGCAAGGAGCTCTAGAATTAGTTTCTCTGGTCTTCTTTGGCTTGGGTCAGCCGAAATACGGTCCAGCTGGGCTTGGCAAACCTCCTCCAAATGCCTAAAACAAGCAGATTCACTTTTTGAAAGCTCAGCAAGTTGCGCTCCATCGCCCAGGCGATACGCTTCCCAAAGATTTTTGCCCAGCGCCAAGTCGGAAGAGGTAAAAGGTACCCTTGCCTCGTAGGCCTGTTCCAAAGCTGCAGTAGATGCGCCTCCAAATCCCTTCCACCTATTTTCTGGGATGGTTTCAGGAGGAAAAACTCGATAAACCTTGATTTTTCGTGAATCAGTAAGCAGATTTAGTATAAACCAGAGGTTGACCTGGCAAAATAAATCGTCCTCAAACCAGAGATAAATCTCCGTGTCCTCAGGGATGGAATGCAGCCGCTCGATTTCTGAGATTGTTTTCTGGCTGTATTCTTCGGCTGTGACTCCATAACACGTAGTGATAAATTCTGTCCGAAGCTTCCAAAACTCATCCAGGCAAGTGCCAGTTACCGGTCCTACGATTAGTGCCTCTCGAATGACCAAATGAGTTTGAAAATAGGATGCGCCTTGGAGCTGCTGCGCCAAATAATCTCCATTTAAAAGGTGTAAGGGGTTTTTCATTTGCTGCTGCCTTCAAAAGTAGCCGATCAACGGTGCTGGATCTGGGCAGTTTTGACGGTAGTAATCGAGATCCTTTTCTGCTGCCACGCCAGGATAGTCGCCCCAATTTCCATCCAAATCCCAGATCAGCTGAAAGTGCAGGTGTGGAGGCCAGTCGCCGTTTTCTGGATAAGGGCCTACTTGACAAAATTCTTCCCCAGCTCGAAGAACTTGTCCCAGTTCCAAGCTTTGTAAATTTTCCCGGCGCAAGTGGCCATACAGTGAATAGAAAATCTTTCCCTCAACTTGATGCTCCAAAATAATCGTAGGGCCATAGTTGCCAAAGCCTACATTATCCTGAAAGCTGTGAACCTTCCCATCTAGAGGAGCGAAAATTGGACTGCCTGCCGCTACCCAAATGTCAATTCCAAGATGAATGTTGCGAAAGTCTTCTTGGGAAGTGGCAAAGACCTCGCTGCGTCGGTAGATGTCCCGCTTCTCGAGATAGCCCCCATAGCCATAGGTCTTGCCAGCACTATGGAGCTGCTGGAATACAAATCCATCGAATGCGGCTGTGTCACTCAGGTCCACCTCACGGAGTGATCCATTGGCCTCCGTAAAATCCAAGGATAACGCATTTTCAGCGTTCAATGGCTCTCCCATCACATAAAAAATAGGCAGGTTTTTCCAGTTCATACCCGTAAAAATAGGGGTTCTACCCAATTAGGAAAGTGGTTTTTTATTCCCACAAAAAATAGGAGCTCTTGAAAGTTTGTGAAATTGATATTTCTCCTTTCCCCTTCGGATAATTTTTCTAATTTTACGCCAATTTGGACCTAAGTAAAAAATAACTTCTTCTCTTCCCATGCCTAAAGAAAGTAGCATCAAGCACGTATTAATCATTGGTTCAGGTCCAATCGTCATTGGTCAGGCCTGTGAGTTCGATTATGCGGGTTCTCAAGCCTCCAGATCCCTTCGGGAAGAGGGAATTATTGTGACTCTGATCAACTCCAATCCGGCTACCATCATGACGGATCCCGTGACAGCTGATCATGTGTACTTGCTGCCTTTAGAAAAAAAATCTATCCGTAAAATATTAACCGATCACCCCGACATCGATGCGGTACTTCCTACCATGGGAGGACAAACTGCCTTGAACTTGGCCATTGAATGCGACAAAGCAGGAATTTGGAAAAATCACGGGGTACGCATGATCGGCGTAGATATAGAAGCAATTGATACCGCAGAAAACCGCGAGAAGTTTAAGGCCTTGATGGAAAAAATTGGGGTGGGGGTCTGCAAAGGTGATACCGCAACCTCCATGCTTCAGGGCAAAGAAATCGCTCAAGAAATTGGTTTTCCACTCATCATCCGCGCTTCCTACACGCTAGGAGGAGCAGGTGGTGCTTTTGTGGAAAAAGCGGAAGACTTTGAGCATTACCTTTCCGCAGGTCTCCAAGCCTCCCCTGTCCATGAGGTGCTGATCGAACAGAGCATTATGGGCTGGAAGGAATACGAGTTGGAGGTGATGAGAGACAATATTGGCAACATGATTGTCATCTGCTCCATCGAGAATTTTGATCCCATGGGCGTACATACAGGAGACTCCATCACGGTAGCTCCTGCCATGACCCTTCCAGATACGGTTTACCAGCGCATGCGCAACTTTGCCATTACGATGATGAATAGCATCGGTAATTTTGCTGGAGGATGTAACGTGCAGTTTGCTGTAAGCCCAGATAATCAAACCATCATCGGAATTGAGATTAACCCGCGGGTATCTCGCTCCTCGGCCCTAGCATCCAAAGCTACTGGATACCCCATTGCCAAGGTGGCGGCCAAGCTTGCTATCGGCTACAACCTGGACGAACTGTCCAACTCCATCACTGGAACTACCTCGGCCTACTTTGAGCCATCCATCGATTACGTGATCGTGAAGATCCCTCGTTGGAACTTTGACAAGTTTAAAGGTGCAGACCGCAGACTCGGGCTCTCCATGAAGGCGGTAGGTGAAGTGATGGGTATTGGGCGAAATTTCCAAGAAGCCCTTCAAAAAGCCTGTCAATCTCTAGAAATCAAACGAAATGGCTTGGGTGCGGATGGCAAAGAGCTCAAAGACCAAGCACAAATCTTGTATTCCTTGGCCAACCCAAGCTGGAATAGATTGTTTCACGTCTACGACGCTTTCAAACTCGGTATTTCTTTCCGTACGATCCAAGACCTGACGAAAATAGATAAGTGGTTTTTGAAGCAAATTGAAGAGCTGATTCATCTGGAAGCCGAAATCAGCAACTACAAGCTTCAGACTATTCCAAAGGAATTGATGGAGGAAGCCAAGAAAAAAGGCTACGCGGATCGTCAAATCGCCCATTTGCTAGATTGCCTTGAAAGTGATGTCTTTCACAAACGCTATGAGGAGATGGGTATCAAGCGTGTATACAAACTAGTAGATACTTGTTCAGCGGAGTTTGCCGCAAAGACCCCTTATTACTACTCCACATTTGGGGAAGAGAATGAATCGATTCGCAGTGAGAAGAAAAAAGTAGTGGTGCTCGGTTCGGGCCCCAACCGGGTAGGTCAAGGTATCGAATTTGACTACTCCTGCGTGCATGGGGTCTTGGCTGCGAAGGAATGCGGTTACGAAACCATCATGATCAATTGCAACCCAGAAACGGTGTCTACGGATCCCGATGTAGCGGATAAGCTGTACTTCGAGCCGGTCTTCTGGGAGCATATCTACGAAATCATTTTGCAGGAAAATCCGGTAGGTGTCATTGTACAGCTCGGAGGACAGACGGCCTTGAAATTGGCAGAAAAGCTTTCCAAGTACGGTATCAAAATTATTGGCACTAGCTACGAGGCATTGGACTTGGCTGAGGATAGAGGTCTTTTCTCCACACTTCTGAAAGAAAATAATGTGCCTTACCCTGAGTTTGGCACCATTCACAATACCGACGAGGCGCTAGAGCTTTGCAAGACCATTGGCTTCCCACTACTGGTTCGTCCAAGTTATGTCTTGGGTGGGCAAGGGATGAAAATCGTGATCAACGAGAAGGAACTCGAAGAGCATGTGGTCAACGTACTTCGCGATATACCCAACAATGAAATCCTCCTGGACCATTTCCTGGAAGGGGCCATTGAAGCGGAAGCCGATGCGATCTGTGATGGGGAAAATGTCTACATCATCGGCATCATGCAGCACATCGAGCCAGCAGGGATTCACTCTGGAGACTCCTATGCCGTGCTTCCTCCCTACAACTTGGGGGATTTGGTAATCCGACAAATTGAAACCTACACCACAAAAATTGCGCTTGCATTGAAGACCGTGGGATTGATCAACATGCAGTTTGCCATCAAAAACGACAAAGTGTATGTAATCGAGGCGAATCCACGTGCTTCGCGAACCGTTCCTTTCATTTGCAAAGCCTACCAAGAACCTTACGTCAACTATGCCGTAAAAGTCATGCTAGGAGAGAAGAAGGTGACGGACTTTAATTTCAAGCCTGTAAAAAAAGGCTATGCCATCAAGGAGCCGGTGTTCTCTTTCCATAAATTCCCGAATGTCAACAAGGAACTAGGGCCTGAAATGAAGTCTACAGGTGAAGCCATCTACTTTATTGACGATTTGATGGATGATTATTTCTTGAAAATTTATGCAGAACGCAACATTTACTTGAGCAAGTAGTGTTGCATTAAATCGAACCCTCTTGATTAAGTTTTTCCTCATATTTCTTGGTGTTGGTTGGCTTTTGGGCCAACTGATTCGCTATTTCCTTAGATCCAAGCTTGCCCAGCTCGCCCGAAGGGTCAACGAGGCGGCCATGGAGCAGCAGCGTGCCCAGCAACAGGCGCAGCGTCCCAAAGAGGGGGTTCATGTGGACTTCATTCCGAAAAAATCTCCTCAAAAAATGAAGAAAGATATCGAAGGCGGAGAATATGTAGATTATGAAGAAGTGAAGGATTAACCTTCACTTTTTTTATTGGACCCGGATACACCAGTTCAGCTTGTAGCCTGATGCAGTTTTGGTTCCAATCAAAAAATCCTCCCCGCCATCTTTCAGGCCCAGTTTTTTCTTGAGTTCTTCCGCTCCAGTGCTGTAGTTACGGCAGATTACATTGACCTTACCTGAAGGAAAGAGGGTTTTGATCTCCTGCTTTTTTGGGCTGATTTCCTGTTTTACCTCAAAGACACGGCCTGGGATGCCCGCAGAAAAGGTTCCGCTGGTGTAGAGGTGGCTATTTCTTTCCAGTTTTTTAAGTACATAGCGTTCTCCAAAGAGGTTAAATGCTCCTGCCTTTAAGATGCCTGCTAGGGGTTCAACCAGGTACTTACCTGCTTCGGCAAACTGAGAATGCGCTTGTTCTTCGGCACTAGGTTCAAACTCAAAAGAGGGCATTTCACTCTCTAGATCAACCACTGAAATCATCCGTGATGCTCCTTTCCTGGCTTTTTCCCAATGGAGGAGTAGCTCCTTCACTTCGTTTCGAACAGATACCACCGTGATTTTTTGGATGTCTGGCAGCTCAGTCCAAGCCTGAGTCAGGTCTAGCATTGGGGAAACTTTTACCAGAATATTCTCAGACTTACTTTGCATCAACTCCCAGCCTTCAACCACATTCGGTTCGCAATCTTGGAGTTTGTACAGCTTTTGATTGCCGCTTCCCCGTCGAGCGGGATCCGCATAAATCAGGTCAAATTGGATTTCCGTTTTTCTTAAGAAATCCAATCCATCCCCATTTATCAATTCAAACTTGCCCGGATGAAGTGTTGCTAGGTTGTGTGTTGCGATTTCAAAAAGTTCGGTTTGTTGCTCACAATACACCCCTTTTTCAAATCCCTGGCTAAGCTGGTAAAAATCCACTCCAAAGCCTCCAGTGAGGTCAATGAGGTAATTTCCCGAGAGCCCTTTTGATTTGAAGGCAGCCGTTTGCTCCGACGAACTTTGCTCAATTGAGATGCTGGCAGGGAAAAACAGGTTTAGGTTTTTGCTCCAAGTCGGCAATTTTTTTGCAGCCTTCTGCCGCGCTGCGATCTGCTGCACGGCCATTTTGAGGTCAAAAGCCACTTTCCCTTGGTGCTTAAAAAGTAAACCTGCAGGATCTTCTTCTAGGTGATCCTGCACAAATTGGTGGAATTCAGCGGTATTGAATTCACTGAGGGGCATTAGACTAGTTTATTTTCTAAAAGGTATTCTGCGATTTGCACGGCATTCGTAGCAGCACCCTTTCGGAGGTTGTCCGCTACGATCCACATATTTAGCGTATTGGGTTGAGACTCGTCTCTGCGAAGCCTGCCCACAAATACCTCATCTTTTTTGTGTGCATGAATCGGCATGGGATAGACAAAGTTGGCCGGATCATCCTGAACGATGATTCCAGGCGCATTTTCCAACAAGCTACGCACCTCAGCAAGATCAAAATCTTGTTTAAACTCTACATTCACTGCCTCTGAGTGCCCGCCCATCGTAGGGACGCGGACCGTAGTGGAGGTGACCTGAATGGATTCGTCGCTGAAGATTTTCTTGGTTTCCTTGATCATCTTCATCT
>CANHCD010000089.1 GCA_947458795.1 Cyclobacteriaceae bacterium
ATTTCAATAAAAAGCCAAAAAGCTTCCATCTCTTACAAAATCGAAGAAAATAAGCCTTACATCCTTGACTCGGTCTACACGCGTGTCGACAATCCTGAGATTCAAGACCTGCTGTCCAATTTTTCATCCAATTCCTTTATCAAAAAAGGACAGATATACAATCAGGACAACATTACCGAAGAACGCAATCGGTTAGAGGAATTACTCAAAAACAAGGGATACTACATGTTTTCGAAGTCCTATGTCAACTACATCGCGTACCAAGACACCGCGGCGAAGTCCATACGACTGGAGCAAGTCATCCAAAAGCCTACTTTCGCTGAAAGCCATCAAGTATATACTCTCGATTCGATCAGCCTACGAATCAATCCCCCTTCGGATGAGTTTGCAGACAGACAAATTCAAACCCAATACCAAGGGATTGATTTTTCCTTTTATCGAGATCGCTATTCAGCCAAAATTCTAGCCTCAAGAATTCAATTGCAAAAGGGAAAGCCCTACAACAGGATTGATGCACTTGAAACGCAGCGACTAATTAATAGCTTGGATCTTTTTCGGTTCGTCAACATTACTTTTGACACGCTAGGAACCTCCCTATCGGCTGCTATTTACACACAACCCAATCAAAAATACCAGCTCACCAACCAGCTGGGGATGACCATCACGGAACAGCTTCCAGGGCCCTTTTTTAGTACAGCACTGAGAAATCGTAATTTCTTTAGGGCTGGAGAATTGCTTGAACTCAATTTCAGAGCTGGCTTGGAAGGTGTTGCTTCTGCCACAGGCCAAGGCGTGTACCAAAGCAGTGAAATCAACACCTCACTTTCTGTAATTTTCCCTAGATTTTTAATCCCATTTTCCCCAAAGACACTCCAGCAATTGGGGAAATACAACCCGACTACACGAGTTCAATTTGGATACCTGAGTACCAACCGGCCGGAATACAACCGAAATGCGATCAATGGACAATTGGGATACACCTGGGCTACACGCAACAATCGTCAATCCTTTACGATCAATGCTGCGGATGTCAGCTACATCCGTACACCCTATATTCAGGACGAATTCCTAGGCATTCTGGAAAACTTACAGAGCGATGGCAACAACCTGATCTGGTCATTTCTACCCTCCCTGATTAGTAGTTTTTCAGGTCAGACGCTAATCAATTTTAATCGATACGGCGATTTTTCAGCGCGAAAAGCTTCCCTACTCCGAATTTTTGGAGAAAGTGGCGGTACTACCTTGAATTTTACGAATGTTCGGAGAAACGATTCCCCAGAAATCGACTATGCCAATTTCCAATGGCTTAAGGGCCAGGTTGATTACAGGCGATATTATCCAATTAGCAAAAAGCAAACTCTTGCCTACCGACTCAACTTTGGGTTGGCACGTCCTTACGGTGTCAGTGCTGGGATTTTGCCCTATGAGAAGTATTTCTTTGCTGGAGGTGGTACCAGTATCCGTGCTTGGCAAGCGCGAAGACTTGGACCTGGAAGCTCTACCCCTATCACTGGACCAGGTGGAAATTACGATTACAGGAATGAGCAACCAGCGGAAATGATTCTGGAGAGCATGTTTGAGTACCGAAGAAAGTTATTCAGCTACTTCGATATGGCCGTTTTCATTGATGCAGGTAACTCTTGGATGATTGGCAGAGATGATGCTCGCCCGGGAGCAGATTTTAGATACGATCGATTTTACAAGGAGATCGCAGTAGGAACTGGAGTAGGATTACGAATGGATTTTGACTTTTTGGTCATCCGCTTAGACTTGGCTACCAAAGCCCTCGATCCAGCACGCGAAGAAGGCCAGCGATGGATTCTTGACAACATTCGATTCAATAAACCCTTGGGAGAAAAAGGACAAACCGTATTTAATTTTGGAATTGGATATCCATTCTAAAATCAAAAAACCTATGAGTAGGAAATCAAAAGAAGAAATTGCAGCCATTTACAAGCAAATGCAGGAATACATTTGCGAAGCCCTCGAGGCTGGAGATGGTGCAGGATCTTTCAAAGCAGATAATTGGGTTAGAGAAGAAGGTGGTGGAGGTCAAACTCGAATTTTTCAAGATGGGGCCATCCTTGAAAAAGGTGGAGTAGCCTTTTCAGCTGTACATGGACCTACTCCAAAAAAGATTTCTGATAAACTTGGCTTGGAGTCCGGTATCTTTTTTGCAACGGGAGTATCTATCGTTTTGCATCCCTACAATCCTATGGTTCCCATCATTCACATGAATATCCGATACTTCGAGATGGAAGATGGTACCCATTGGTTTGGTGGAGGAATAGATTTGACACCCCACTACATTGTTCCAGAAGATGCGGCTTACTTTCACAGGAAATTAAAAGAAACCTGCGATGCTTTTGATACTAGCTACTATCCCAAGTTCAAAAATTGGGCTGATGACTACTTTTTCATCAAACATCGTCAAGAGACCCGTGGCATTGGAGGTATTTTCTACGATCGACTTAGCGCTACCTCAGACAGCCATTTCCAGGAGATTTTGGATTTTAGCCTTGCCTTGGGAAGACTGTTTCCAGAGATCTATACCTACTTCATGAAAAAGAACTCCGTGCTTCCATTCGGACCTGAGCAAAAAGCTTGGCAAGGGCTCCGTCGTGGCCGCTACGTGGAGTTCAACTTGGTTTGGGATGCAGGAACCAAGTTTGGCTTGGATACCAACGGTCGGACAGAAAGTATTTTGATGAGCATGCCGCCGCAAGCAGAATGGACCTATCAGCATGAACCCAAGCAGGGTAGTGCTGAGGAATATACCTTGGCTCACCTAAAAAAAGGACTTGATTGGCTTTCCTATACCGCATGATAGAATCCATTAAGAATTGGGACGAGAAGGCCTTTCTATGGCTCAATTCCTACCATTCGGATGGATTGGACCCCATTGTCTTTCAGCTTACGCAGACGATCACTTGGATTCCTTTATACCTTTTGCTACTCTATTTAATCTACCGGAAGGATCCTAAAAATACGGCCTGGGTGATTGGTGGAGTCATGCTGACCATACTTCTGGCAGATCAAGTTAGTACAGGATTGATGAAACCCTATTTCGAACGATTACGCCCCTGCCATGATCCACAATGGGAAGGACTCCTGCACAACTATGGTAGGTGTGGTGGTCTTTATGGGTTTGTTTCTTCTCACGCTGCCAACACCTTTGGGATGGCCACATTTCTAACACTTATTCTACGTAAAAATCAAAAAGGAATCTATTGGCTATTTCTTTATGCCGTGATAGTCAGTTATACCCGCATTTATCTGGGGGTACATTATCCTTTAGATGTAATTTTTGGAGCTTTGGTCGGCGTACTGTCCGCTTACTTATCTTGGGCTGTCGTAGTCATCCTTAAGCGGAAAATCATCAAAAAAGTACTGGAATAACTTACTTCCCCTAAGATTATAGGAGTTCCATAAGTTACTAACTAGGTGTTTCCCAAATCCCGTCCGGTAGATACTGAATTTCCCCATTGCTTACGAGTAGCGGGGATTCCAAATTGTTGAGGTACAATTTCCCTGTTCCCAGACCTTGTGGGAGGCTTGGTAGATAGGTAGAAGTGAGTTGCGAGATGGCATTGAGGCCAATCGAACTCTCCAAGGCTGAAGTCATCCACCAACCAATACCCATTTTTTCTGCTAACTGAATCCATTCACGCGTTTCTAAAATCCCTCCCAGAAGGCTAGGTTTTAAAATCAAGTACTGTGGCTGTATGGAGTTCAGCACTTCCTCTTTAGCTGGCCTGCCAATAAGTTCTTCATCCAATGCGATTGGAATTGGACTATTTACCGCCAATTCCCGCATTGCCTTCCACTGACCCACCGCGATAGGCTGTTCGATGCTATGCATTCCAAAATCATGCAAAAGCTCCAATTTGCCCATTGCTTCTTGGATAGAAAATGCACCATTTGCATCCACACGCAGCACCAGGTCTTTTGCTGCCTCCTGCTCCCGGATATAGCGAAGGATTTCAAGCTCCTGAGCAAAGTCAATCGCCCCAATTTTCAATTTCAAGCAGGCAAAACCCTCCCCTAATTTTTGATTGATTTGCTGCAGCATAAATTCTTTAGTTCCCATCCAAATCAATCCATTGATGGGGATGGGCCTTCCCTCATCAAAAAATGCGTTCGCAAGAATTCGCTTTCGTCCGCCATTCAGAAAATCCAAAAGGGCTGTTTCCAAGCCAAAACGGATAGAAGGAAGAGGAAATGGCACTAGAGCCTTAACTTGTTGGAGCAAGCTCTCCTCCTCCAAATCCCAAGCTCGTGCATTTGCTTGCTTCAAAACATCACTTAATTGGGATTCAAAATCAGGTCCAAAATCCGGGCTAAGTCCTGCTAACGGTGCAGCCTCTCCCCAGCCTAGTAGATCCAAGTCGCCCTTTCGATGCGCCTTGATCCAAAAGACCTCCCTAGTATGCATCACTCCACGAGAAGTGCCTGCCTCAAATCGAAATTGAAGCGTCCGTTTGATGAAAGAAAATTCAAGGCTCACCGGTAAAGTCATGAAGCTGTAACCAAAAGGAGTTGACAAGGGTTAACTATATTTGCGGACCAATTGCCCTATTTATGGAAATCCAGAGGATTGATCTTAAAGAATACGAATATACTTTACCCGAAGAACGAATCGCTAAACATCCATTAGAAAAACGGGATCATTCCAAACTTTTGGAATACAAAAAGGGAAGCATCCACCACCGCCATTTTTTTGATCTTCCAGCACTTTTGGATTCCGATAGCTTGTTGGTTTACAACAACACCAAAGTAATTCCTGCTCGGCTTGTTTTTCAACGACAAACGGGTGCTCGGATTGAGGTGTTTTTACTCCAACCAGTCGCTCCCTCCAGGGTGATGTCAGAAATTATGGCATCCAAAAAGCCAGTGGTTTGGGAAACCATGATTGGTAATTTAAAAAAATGGAAAGATGGAGAAGCGCTTCAGGGAACTGTGACGGTAGCGAATCAACAGGTGGTTCTTACTGCTCGCCTGCTGAATAGGGAGCTAAACCAAGTCGAATTTTCCTGGTCTGAAGTAGAAATTGCATTTGTAGATTTGGTGGAGGCCTGTGGAGAAACACCCCTTCCACCCTACCTCAATCGAAAAGCACAGGAAGAAGATAAATCGCGTTACCAAACCGTTTATTCAGAGAAGGAAGGCGCTGTCGCAGCACCTACTGCTGGACTTCATTTTACAGAAGAGATTTTTGAGGGCTTACGAAAAAAGGGAGTTCAAGAAGCTGCTCTTACCCTTCATGTGAGCGCTGGGACATTTCAGCCAATCAAAGTGCAAACTGTGGAAGAGCATCCCATGCACAGTGAGCAGATGGAAATAAGGCTAGAGACCATTGAAAAACTGCTCAACCATAAAGGGAAAATCATTGCTGTGGGCACCACTTCAGTAAGAACGCTTGAAAGCATGTACTGGTTTGGAGTTCAATTGCTTGAAAACAGGGGTACTCTATTTCAAATTGAAAAACTTGCTCCCTATGTCCGGCGTGAATCTTTGCCCACAGGCAAAGAGGCCTTGGAAGCGATTGTCAAAGAAATGAATGCCAAGTCAGTGGACTCACTTTTGGGAACTACCGAAATTTTTCTATTTCCAGGGTACAAATTTCAGCTCGTAGATGGATTGATCACCAACTTCCACCAACCTGGTTCTACGCTCGTGCTCTTGATTGCTGCGCTTTTGGGTGAGGATTGGAAAAAAGTATACCACGAAGCCCTCGCCAACGACTATAGATTTCTCAGCTATGGGGACAGTAGCTTGCTTTGGGTTTAATCCCCTAAGCTTCCAATCTTCCGGATACCCCCTAGGAGTTGGTGGTAAAATGTACGTCCTACTGGCACCAGGTCACTGCCGATTTTTACCTCCTTGGTGGTGATTGAAAGAATCTCTGAGGCTTGTACAATATAGCTTTTGTGAATACGGATAAACTGGCTCACCGGAAGCACTGATTCAAATTCCTTTAGAATATTTCTGACAGAAAAAATGGCGTTCTTAGTGATCAAGGTGGTGTAATTGCCGTCTCCCTTTAACCAAAGAATGTCGTCAAATTTGACCTTGACTAAGCTACCCTCGTGGCGTACGAATACCGCGTCTTTAACGAGTAGTTTGGTGTCTTGGAAAAATAACTTCTTATCCCCACTTCCGTTCCCGTTGGTCTTTCGTACATCGAGTAGTTCTTTCATATTCAGGTAACTCCCTGAAAGAGACTATTGTTTGAAAAAAATTTAAGAATACAGATTTTGCCAAATAAACAGCTGCCCCTTTCGAGTTTAACCCATAAAAAATCCTTGAAACCACCTAAGTTCCAAGGATTATAAATTCTAGCTTCAGTTTAACTGAGTCTAATACCTAATGGATTAACGCATCGCTTTGTAGGCATTGATAAGTCCATTGGTAGAGCCATCGTGAGAATTGACAGTAGCTTCTCCTGCCAACTCTGGGAGAATGCCATTGGCAAGGACTTTCCCCAATTCAACTCCCCATTGATCGAAACTAAAAATATTCCAAATCATTCCTTGGGCAGCTATTTTATGTTCATACATCGCTATCAACTGCCCTAGTGTATAGGGAGTGATTTGTTTTACCAAAATGGAATTGGTAGGTCTATTTCCCTCAAATACTCGATGGGGAGCAAGGCGTTGAATTTCATCTTCTGATTTACCTCCTTTTCTCATTTCAGCTTCTACCTCAGCCAGCGATTTCCCCTTCATCAAGGCTTCAGTTTGAGCAAAAAAGTTGGATAGTAGCTTGACATGATGATCTCCAATCGGATTATGGGACTTTGCTGGGGCAATGAAATCACATGGAATCAGGTGCGTTCCTTGATGAATCAATTGGTAAAAGGCATGCTGTCCATTGGTACCTGGTTCCCCCCAAATGATTGGGCCAGTACTATAGTTTACTTTTTTGCCATCACGACCCACGTATTTTCCGTTGCTCTCCATATTTCCTTGCTGGAAGTAGGCAGCAAAACGATGTAAATACTGGTCATAGGGAAGGATTGCCTCCGAACTTGCCCCTAGAAAATTGGTGTTCCAAATCCCTACTAAGGCCAAAATCACTGGAATGTTTTGATCTAGTGGCGTATTTTTAAAGTGCTGGTCCATAGAATGTGCCCCAGAGAGCAATTCTTCAAAACGATCGAATCCAATGGCACAGGCGATTGGAAGTCCGATTGCAGACCATAGGGAATACCTTCCCCCTACCCAATCCCAAAATGCGAACATATTTTGAGGGTCAATCCCAAAAGCACTTACCGCATCGGCATTGGTTGATAGCGCCACAAAATGCTTGGCAATCGCTTTTTCATCTTTTGCATGAGACAAAAACCAAGTCCTTGCTGTATGCGCATTGGTCATGGTCTCTTGCGTGGAGAAGGTTTTGGAGGCAATAAAGAAAAGCGTGGTTTCCGGATCAACTTCCTTTAGCGTTTCAGCAATATGCGTCCCGTCCACATTGGACACGAAAAATAGTTTCAAATTAGGATGCTGGTAGGCCTTTAATGCTTCAGTCACCATCACAGGTCCAAGGTCAGAACCTCCAATACCGATATTTACCAGCTTTGTAATTGGCTTTCCCGTATA
>CANHCD010000090.1 GCA_947458795.1 Cyclobacteriaceae bacterium
ACGAAAGGATATTTTGACGCCATCTTCTCGTTCAGAAAATAACGCTGCTAATTTCACTCCTTGCAAAGATAAGGCATAATTCACCAAACCCTCTGTGTCGCCAGTCTGACTTTGATATTTTTTAAGATCTTTTTTACTGATCACAAAATAGGCCAAATGCAAATCTTCCCGCACTACCAACCGCTTTGTGATGGCAAAGCCAATGAATTTGAGCCTATTTAGGGAATTGGAATCGTAAATCAGGTTTGCAATCTCTGTCGCATTTGCTCCAGCCTCCAACAATTCTGCAACCACTAGATGGACATTTTTGGTGGTATTGGGGTGACGAAAACCTCCGGTATCTGTCAAAATTCCCGCGTAAAGACAAGCCGCAATGTGCCTATCAATCAGCTCTTTATCGCCAAAAGAGACTATCAATTCATAGACGAGTTCGCAGGTGGCTGCTGCCTGGGTACTCCACAATCTATGGTGTGCGAAATCCTCAGGATCTTGGTGGTGATCAATATTGACAATGAAGGCATTGGATTGGCGAATCAGTTCCCCCAATTCGTTTACCCGACTTAAAACCGAGAAATCAAGGCAGAAAATCAATTCGGCCTTTTCCAACTTCCCTAAAGCTTTCTTGTGATCTCGTTCCTTGGAAAAATCCAAGACTTGATCATTGCCTTTCATCCAAGTCAAAAAGTAAGGATAGTCGGAGGGAGTGATGACCGTTACCTCGTGCCCTTTCTTGATTAGGTAGTTTGAAAGTCCCAAGGAAGAGCCCAAGGCGTCTGCATCAGGCTTCACATGAGTGGTAATGACGATTTTCCTAGGGGAGGAAAGTTTTTGAATAAGCGTACCTAAAGCTTCCATTAATTTGATTCAGCTGCACTTTTGGCTCCGGAGCGAGCAAAGGTCAGTAAATTTTAGACAATTCCCAAAGCATCAAATTTACTGATACTGAAGCAACTACATGAGAATTCTATTCCACCCATTTATTTATGAATCAAAAAGCGCTAATTTTGCAGCCGAAATAAACCAATGAAACTCCAAATCCCATGGCAGGAACCAGAACATTCACCATGATTAAGCCAGATGCTTTCGAAGCAGGCAATGCAGGTGCAATCTTAAAAATGATTGAAGCAGCAGGTTTTAAAATCGTTGCTCTAAAAGCTACCCGACTCAGCCCAGCATTGGCTGGAAAGTTTTATGAGGTACATAGCGAAAGACCTTTCTACAAGGACCTTTGCAACTACATGTCTTCTGGAGCAATTATCGCTGCTATTCTAGAAAAAAATAATGCAGTAGAAGATTTCCGTACCCTAATCGGAGCTACCAACCCTGCCAACGCAGCTGAGGGAACCATCCGTAAAATCTTCGCTAAATCCATTGAAGCCAATGCCGTTCACGGTTCTGACTCTGATGAAAATGCAGCCATTGAAGGAAGCTTCTTCTTCAACCAATACGAGCGAGTACTTTAATACTCCCTCCTAAAAATTAAAAAAGCGGCCCATCAAACAGGCCGCTTTTTTTGCTTTTGGTCAAGGCTTACTTTTTCAGATCTGGAATGTCCTCGGACATAATTTTTGCAGAGAGTAATGCCAAAGGAATCCCTCCCCCCGGATGCACGGATCCTCCACAGAAGTATAAACTCTTCAGCTGGCTAGAAAAGTTGGGATGTCGCAAAAACGCAGCAAACCGGGTGTTCGAACTATTCCCGTACAAGGCGCCCTGAGCTGATGAGGTTTTGAATTCAATACTCCTGGGGTCTAAAACTTCCTCGAAGTCAATCAATTGTTCAATATCGGCATGCAAGAGACGACTCAGCTTCGCAAGTATGTCCTTCTTGGCCTTTGCAATCAGCTGATCCCAATCTTGACCTTGGTTATTCGGAACATTGATCATCGTAAACCAATTCATGGAGCCAAGCGGCGCATCGTCTGGCTTACAGATTGAGGTACAGTTGATGTACACTGTCGGATCCTCATAAATCGTCCCTTTCCGAAATAGGTGTTCAAACTCCTGCTCGTAATCCACCGAAAAAAAGATATTGTGCATGCCTATTTCTTCAAAAACCTGGGAAATGCCCCAGTAAAAGATCAGCGCAGAGCTTGACTTTGGCTGCTCCAACAGCTTTTTGGGCTGCACCTGCTTTTTGAGAATCGTCTTGTAGGCATTGACCATATCCATGTTATTCACCACAATATCTCCGCTTACTACCTTACCCTGCACGCGAAGTCCGCAGGCCCGTTGATTCTCCACGAGAATTTCTTCTACCGGTGCATTGAAATGATAGCGAACGCCCAAGGACTGGGCCAACTTATACAAGCTAATGCTGATGTCGTGCATGCCTTGCTTCGGGAAATAGGCCCCTAGATTAAACTCCAGGTGGGGAATGATGGTCAAGGTTGCCGGTGTCTGGTAGGGGTCCGAACCGTTGTAGGTGGCATACCTGTTGAAGAGCTGCACCAATTTGGGGTCCTTCAAATGTTGGGTATTGAAGGCATTCATGGTAGAGAAAAGACCCAGTTTCCCTAAATTTAAGTAGGCCTTTCTTGCCTGTGGACCGATCCAAGTACTCAATTTGTGTAAGGAGCGGTGCATAAACAAAGGAGAAAGGTGCTCGTAAATAAATGCAGATCGCTTCAGCACCTCTTTGATTCCTTGTTCAGAAACCCCTAATTCCGAGGCTACTTCAGTTGCAAAGCGCACTGGGTCAGCCCAAGCTTTGACTTTCTTGCCGTCCTCCCAAAAATAATGGCACACCACATCTAGGCGATCGTATTCAAAGTGCTCTTTTGGATTTTTGCCTGCTAGCTGAAACAATTCTTCCACCTGTTCGGGCAAGGTAAATAAGGAGGGACCCGCATCAAAACGATATCCCTTCCCCTCAATCGCCGTAAGCTTTCCTCCAGGATAGGCATTGGCTTCAAATACCTCCACCTGATATCCTTTCACCGCCAAACGGATGGAGGCCGCAATGCCGGCAATGCCCGAACCAACTACTAGCGCTTTTTTCATGGAGTTAAGGAGATGGATATAAATCAGTTTTTCAAGGCAAATTGTTTCATCAGACCTGAAAAATTGTGGATTAGGTAGATTCTTTCGTTGCTATTGGCTGCACATTCTCTGAATTACCTCCGAAAATTAAAGGGGACACCGCTTTCCATCGGCCTTCCACTTTTTTCAACAGATAGGCCTGCTCGACCAAAAACTCCCCTTGGTCTGCATTTTTGCGGGCATAGGCTAGTACTTCCTCAAAATGGGTAGGCTTCAAATCCTTGTAAGCCATGGTCACATGTGGCTGAAAGTTTCGGTCACTTAGTTCTTCGACCAGGTGCAAGGATCTTTTGCAAAAGCTCCGCAAAGTAGTTTGGAGCTGCACCAAGGATTCGGAGGTGGCTACTTGTTGGTGGATATTTCTCCTTCCAAAATGTCCAATGCCGGCAAGTTGGAGTTGAAAAGGCGCTTGTGTTTCCAATAGAGTGGTGAGCCGCAGTCCCAATTCTCTTTCTTTTGCCTCTTTGTAACGAAAAGGCATCTTCAGGGTAAGGTGGGCAGGAGATTGAAGGGCGTGTTTTACTTGAAATTGGGCCGCAATACCCTGTTTAAGCTTGTTGAACTGGGACTCGAGTGCAGGCGGAAGAAGCAGTCCTATAAAGTACTTGCCCGTTCCTTTCATGCCTCAGCTTTTTTTCCAGGCTTGATACAAAAGAAACAGGCCTGGTCACCAACACCTTCCTGATTGTATTGAATCGCCTTTTGCTCCCATTCCGCCAGCTGTTTTTCAGAAAAATAGGTCCTAATTTTTCCGATGTCCAACTTCTCTCCCTGCTCATAGAGTGCTGTACCCCAAAACTGGAAGGAGGTAGAATCAAAAACAATTTCCTGAATCTCAAAGCCACAACGCTGTGCTACTGCTACGAATCCTGTGGTACTTGGAATTGTCAAATGCCTAGGAGCATCCAACTGGACCCAAAGGGGACCTTTTTCTTTCCACACTTTCGCATCTGAAACAGGACAGCGGACCAAGAGGACACCCCCAGGATTTAACCGTTCAAAACAGGTCTTTAATACCTGCTCAGGATCCGCCATGTGTTCGAATGAATGATGCAGCATGACCACATCAAAAAAGCGATCGGTTTGGCCAAATTCCTTATTCCACAGCTTGAGGCCAGGGCCTAACTGGCTTTCATTCTCCAAAAAGGGGTCAAAACCATGCAAATTCTTAAATCCAGAAACATGGAGTTCATACAATAGCTGACCATTGCCGCAGCCAACGTCTGCGATGGAATCTGAAAAGTTAAGGTTAAGTTTTTTGAGCCAATATCCCCCAAAGGGCGGTAAAAAGAATTTCAATCCAGTAGCGAAATAGGCTCGAATTCGGATTTTTTTAAGAAGATTTCGCAGGATGCCAGAAGGCTGAAGTACGCCAAAGGAATAATAATTGCTAGGGTAGTACGAACCAAGATCTTCGGGGATACTCAAAAGCTGTATGGAACCACAAGAAGGACAGGAAGCATAAGTAAACTCCCCTCCAAGTCCGAGCATGCGCTCTGTAGCTAAAAAATTGGTTCCTTGAGTTGAATGACAGTAGCGACAAGTGCTTGTCGACTCAATAGGCATTTTCACGATTGAATAGCAACTCGTAAACGGTTTTGACCATAATCTCCATGTCTAGGAGAAAAGACCAATTGTTGATGTAGAAATAATCCAACCGCACGCGTGACCGTATCTGGAAGGAATTTTCGATTTCTCCTCGGTAACCCCTTACCTGAGCCAAGCCTGTAATTCCTGGCTTAATTTTGTGGCGAGAATTGTAGCGATCAATTTGAGTTCGGAAGGTGTCATTCATCGGCAAAGTATGCGGTCTAGGACCTACAATCGACATACTTCCCATCAGCACATTCAAAAACTGTGGCATCTCATCCAAAGAAGTCTTTCGAAGAAATGCCCCAATCGCTGTAACTCTTGGGTCATTCTTGATGGCCTGATGCGAGTCAGCATAATCATTTGGTGTCATGGAACGAAACTTCAGGCAGCTAAAGACCTTGTTGTTTAGTCCATTTCGATCCTGAATAAAAAATATAGGACCTCTGGATTCCAACTTGATTAATATTCCTACCAAAGGAATAAGCCAAGAAAGGATAAATACAGTTACAAAGCTGGCAAATGCAAGGTCGAAAACCCGTTTTGCAAAGCTATTCAACGGATGATCCAGGGGAGTTTCATTGACATTGATGACAAAGAAATCTCCATAGCGGGAGAAGGATAGATTTTTTTCCAGTTGAAGACTCTTCCCTGGAATCATTTTTACCTTGATGTAATGTTCGTCTGCAAAATCAATTACGCGCTTTACGAGGCTAGCATCCAACTTTTCATGGATGTAAATTAGGTCAAGATTCATCTTTGGTGCTACCTCAAATAAGTCTCCAATCTCCCCGCGAGTTTGTTCACAATCCGATTGATCGTCAAAGTATCCCAAAAAATTGATTCCAAAATCCTTACGGATTCGAAGCACATCCACGAGTCTTGGACTGGTTGCTCCCTTGCCTACAATGATTGCATTCTGGAAGTTTTTCCCGGATGCCCTGTATCTTTTAAGAATCAGTTGTACACCAACCCTGAAAAATCCCATCAGGAAGCCAAGCGTAATGCCTAAAGAGCCAATTTGAATCCAGCGGTAATTGCCAACTTGAAGAGGGGTCCAAAGAATAGCTGTAGCACCTAAAAACCAAAGAAGCGAAACTGAAAACCTGCTTAAGGTATCTTCGTACTCTTCAGTTCTCCCAACCTTGTAATCTTTGCGAAGTATTGAAATCAAAATCCACAGCAGGGCCAAAGGCAAGTAGGCAGAAAACTCAGTTTCCCCCAAAACATGAAAACGTTGTAAAAAGAAGTTAGCTACCGCCAAAGAGAGTAGGCATGCAAAAAAATCACTGGCCGTAAACAGCCATGGAAAATACGTATCAAATCTTCTCTTCATAAAAATATAAAACTAGTACATCCGTCTTTTGTCAAAAAGAATTGACAAAAATTGGAGTTGAGGAAGGAAACTTTGTAAAATTAAGAAAGAAATTCTCAAGGCTTATTACTTTTGGATAAATTTCTAACCTTCCAAGGAACAAAAAGTACATGTCCTCCCTGTTTAATTTTTTAGCATCCTCTGATAATCCAAACTCTTTAGGTTATAAATTTCGGATAAAAAGGCTTCAGGAATTCGAAAAAATGTTTTTTTCTCGATTTTCAGGGCTTGAAAAAATTGAAATTCTAGATGTCGGAGGCACGAGTTATTTTTGGAAAAATAGTACCCTACTTTCCCATCCTGGCCTTCGCATTACTTTACTCAATCTCTACCCTGTGGAAACTAGCCATCCGGCTATCCATGCTGTACAAGGCGATGCCACCGACATGCGCGAGTTTGAAACGGGCAGCTTTGATTTAGTTTTTTCAAATTCGGTCATTGAGCATTTGTATACCCTAGAGCTGCAACAAAAGATGGCTTCAGAGATTCTCCGGGTAGGGAAAAGTTATTTTATTCAAACCCCCGATGTTTATTTTCCGATAGAAGCACATTATGCCTTGCCCTTTGCGCAGTATTACCCTAAGGCTTTCCTTCACTTTGTGCTGACCCAAACGAAGCTCAGCCGCATGAAAAAATGGAGCTCGGCAGAAGCAAGCCAATACATAGCTGAAATTCGGCTGCTCAATGCCCAAGAAATGAAAGCATTATTTCCCGGCGCGTCCCTCCTGAAGGAAAAAGTACTTGGTCTTACCAAGTCCATCACGGCACATAACCTCGTTTAATCCGCGAACTGCAAGCGAACTAGATTCGCATAAATGCCGGAAGCGTCTTGCACTAGCTCTTGATGGCTACCTTCCTCCACAATTTTCCCATTCGTCAACACGTAGATTCGATCCACCTTCCGGATTGTAGCTAGTCGATGTGCAATGATTAGCGTGGTTCTGCCCTTCATCAATTCATTTAGGGCCTCTTGCACCAAAGCCTCTGATTCTGCATCCAAGGAGGACGTCGCCTCATCCAAAATTAAAATTGCAGGGTCTTTTAGTATCGCCCTCGCGATTGCTACCCGCTGCCGCTGCCCTCCAGAAAGTTTAATTCCACGCTCTCCAACCAAGGTGTCCAAGCCCTCAGGAAACTGGGAGATAAACTGCCAGGCATTTGCTTTTTTTGCAGCAAGGATGATCTCTTCCTCGGTGGCAGTAGGCTTGGCGTAGGCAATGTTTTCTCGGATACTACCGCCAAACAAGAGTACTTCTTGGGGAACAATCCCTATTTTACTTCGCAAAGAAGCCAAGTTCCAATGGCTTATCGGTTCCCCATCAATCCAGATTTGGCCTTTCGCAACTTCGTAAAACCGAAGCAATAGATGAATAATGGTTGATTTTCCAGCACCTGAAGGCCCTACCAACGCAACTTTCTCCCCAGATTGAATCTTAAATGTCACGCCCTTCAATACCTCCACCTCGGGACGCGTAGGGTAATGGAAGCCTACCTCATCAAATTCGATGGTTCCTTTGATCGCAGCAATCTGCACTCCAATTCCTGCTTCTTCCTCCTCAGCCAATAAC
>CANHCD010000091.1 GCA_947458795.1 Cyclobacteriaceae bacterium
CCCCATTTTTGAATTTCACCTTCATGGATACATCACTTACGATGGTGCCCATGCTGAGTCGGTGCTTCATGGCAATATTCTTGTTTTTTACTCGGTACATCCCATCTTCCTCCACCACTACTTTTAAGAATTCATCGTAGCTCCCTAGCGAACTTCCTCCTTTGGTGATGAATTCAAGTATCCACTGGTACTCCTCCAGGCTTAATTGCTCGAATGACTTTGTTTTCCGAACGATTTGAAAAAGAGCTTGGGGTTCAAATCCTTCGCCTACGGCTAGCGTCACTAGAAATTGAATCAACACATCATAGGGAATGGCTGGTGGATATTGAGATTCCAAATCTTCTGCTTCGATGGCAGTTCGCAAGGCAGCAGCTTCAATGAGTTCCAGGGCATTTGTGGGCACAAAAAACACCACAGAAGGAAGGCCAGGTTGGTGGCCGGCTCTACCTGCACGTTGCACAAATCGAGAAACTCCCTTTGGGCTTCCAATTTGAATGACCCGATCTACCGGCCGAAAATCTACCCCCAAATCCAAACTGGAGGTACAAACTACCACCTTTAGGATGCCCTCGTGTAGTGCATTTTCTACCCAGTTGCGGATGCTGCTATCCAAGGAGCCGTGGTGCATGGCCATCCATCCCGCCCAATCAGGTCTGATTTCAAGAATTTTCTGGTACCACATCTCTGTTTGTGAGCGGGTATTTGTAAAAAGTAAAACGGATTTGCCCCCTTCAATGGTCTCGATGACCTGATCCACTAATCGAAGTCCTAAATGCCCAGACCAGGGGTATTTTTCTATTTCTTCTGGGAATATAGATTGAAGTCGAATTTCTTTTTGAAGGTTTGCTTTGATGATATGCAAGGGGAGCTCATGCCCCAGCAAGGTGCTGGCAGCCTCCTGCAAGTTGCCAAGCGTGGCAGATATCGCCCAACGCATAAAGGGATGGCTGCATTTTGCTTGTAGGTAGGCAAGTGCCAATTGGATTTGTACCCCTCGTTTGTTGCCCACCAGTTCATGCCATTCATCGACTACCACGCAGCGGAGATTTTGGTAGAGGGCTGCGGTTTCTTTCTGGGACAACAGGATATGTAAGGTTTCAGGGGTCGTAATCAGACACTCGGGTGGATTACGTTGGAAGCGAGCCCTTGTTTTGGCATCGGTATCTCCATTTCGCACCGCCACGGTCCAGGGTACCCCCAAGCCATCACAGGCCTCCTGCATGGCCTTTTGTAGATCTTGGGCCAGTGCCCTGAGGGGAGTTACCCAAATGAGTTGAATTCCATTTTTTTTAGATGTTTTCCAATCGCCTGGATTATTTTGAATGTAGTTCAAAAGCACAGGAAACCAGAGGGCATAGGTTTTTCCAGAACCTGTGGGAGCGTTGAGGAGTCCGGATTTTCCATCCAGGTAATCTTTCCATGCTTGAATTTGGAATGGGAATGGAGTCCATCCTTTTTGCTTGAAGTAGGCAAGGCCTGGGGTCAACCGTGGATCTTCCATATCAGGGCAGTAAGGCTTTCAGATCCGCCAGGCTGTTTGCTTGGTCGATTGGCTTGTCTTTTCGCCAGCGGGAGATTCTTGGAAATCGTAGTGCAATGCCGCTTTTGTGCCGTGGACTGGCTTGGATGCCTTCAAAGGCGATTTCAAAAACTAGCCCAGGGGTAACGGTCCGAACCGGGCCAAATTTTTCCTTGGTGTTTTTTTTGACATAGGCATCCACCTCACGAATCTCTGCATCCGTCAATCCAGAGTAGGCTTTGGCGAAGGAAACCAGCACTTCCCCATCCCAGACCCCAAAGGTGTAATCTGTAAATAAGTCTGCTCGTCTGCCATGTCCTTTTTGGGCATAGATGAGCACCCCATCGATGTGCATGGGGTTTAACTTCCATTTCCACCAACTCCCGCGTTTTCGGCCTGTTTCGTAGTTGGAGTCCTTCTTTTTGAGCATCAGGCCTTCAGTTTGAAGTTCTCTGGCATTTTCTCGGACTTGAGCCAATTCCTCCCAGGAAGTGAAGGTGATGGTCTCTGAAAGTTGAAGTTTTGGGTGATTTACGGAATTCACTAACTCTTCCAACAGCACTTTTCGGCGGCTTAGCGGTTCATTTCGAAGGTCTTTTCCTTTCCATTCCAAGAGGTCGAAAGCGATAAAACTTGCTGGAGCCTCAAGTAGGACTTTCTTGGATAGGGTTTTTCGTGTGATACGCGTCTGTAGAACTGAAAATGGAAGGGGAATACCTTCTTGGAATGCAAGCAATTCACCATCGAGAACCGTACCGTCTGGGACCTGGTCTAGGAAGTCCAGGATTTCGGGAAACTTATCGTTGACCAGCTCTTCACCACGGCTCCAAATAAAGGACTGCTGCCCTCTTCGGATCAATTGGCCGCGGATGCCATCCCACTTCCATTCTGCAATCCATTCTGGGACGGTGCTGCTCTCCAGGAAGTCTATTTCAATGGGATGCGCCAAGAAAAAAGGATAGGGTTTGGAGTAATCTTCCTCGCTGTTATCTGGGTGAAGGAGCTCCTTGAGGCTTATTTTTTCTGGATTCCAGTTGCCCATCAAGCGATGCGCAACCTGGGCTTGCGACAGCCCAGCAAACTTGGACAGGGCTTGAATGAGCAGGTTTTGGCTAACTCCAATTCGAAATCCTCCTGTGATCAATTTATTGAATACAAATCGCTCTAGGCTAGTGAATTGATCCCAGGCAGTTAAAATTTTTGTTTTCTTCACTTCTTCGGCATCCTTTGCTAAATTCTGAAGCCAGTCAATCCATTCAGTAAGCGTTAGGTTATGTGTTCCAGTGGTGGAAGGAAGGAGCAAAGCAATTGTTTCTGCTAGGTCGCCTACCGCTTGGTACGATTCTTCAAAAAGCCAATCGGGGATTCCTGCCTTTTCTTGACACCAGGTTCGCAATTGTTTCGCATTCACTTGACGCTTGGGCCTACGGTGGGAAAAAATAGTAATCACCCAAACCGAATCCGAATCCGAAGCATGCCTAAAAAACCAGGCCAATGCATCGAGTTTATCTCCAGTTTTGGTGGATTGATCGAGTCTATGGATTAGTTCTGCAAAAATTTGCATTGAAATAAAGATCTAGAAGGTGATTTTTGCAGGAAGAAAGTAGACTAGCCAAAACGAATGCCTAAATTAGAGTTTGATTTGAACCACTTTTTAAAAATTGCGTTTAAAAAGAAAACCTACTTCCTATGAAAAAGTTATTGCTTCTTCTTTCGCTAGCGATCTGCATGGGATCATGCAAAGATGCCGATGAAAATCAATATTCTGGAAGAAGTATGGAAGTTGACCTTTTTCAAGCAAGCACCTATGCCTATAAAGGTAAGGTGGAATTTAGAGAATTGGTAGACGGCAACTTGGAATTAGTGTTGCGAATGAATGGCGCTAAATCTTACACGGATGATACTTTTCCTGCCCATTTACATTTTGGCAGTTACAACCAAGCAGATGCGCCCATTGCACAGATCCTGAATCCGGTATCCTCCAGTAAGTTGGAATCCACTACTCAGTTGGGGTCACTTTCGGATGGTAGAAATTTAAAATTTGACGATTTAGCTGCCTTCGATGGGCATATCAAAATTCATTTAGCGAATGAAGGGCCCGACTACTCGGTTATTTTAGTGGCCGGAAATTTAGGTCCGAAATCCAAGGCGGATTTTGATCCGAATCAAGTGGCCGTCTGCGGGAAGACATTTTAACAAAAAAGGGGCTAATCTGATCAGATTAGCCCCTTTTTTTGCGATACCTTTCCTTAGTTCAAAATCACCGGAAAAGTAAGATCTAAATCTGTTTCTCCACCTGCCTGTGCGAAGTTGGCAAAGTTAGGATTGCTTGCTCCTGGAAAGCTTTTGTTCAGGTCATGTCGAAGGACTACCCGCATGTTGCTGTTGTTGGTGCCTGTAGATGAGGATACCGTTACCGTAGTTTTTAGACCTAAGGCTATGCCTCCAGCATCGGCATATTGAATGCTGAAGAAGCTGCTATCGAACACTTGGCCCAAGAAGAAAAACTGGTGTGCTGCAGCCTCAGTCAAGATTTCTTTAGTGATGTCTTCGCCTTTAATCCCATTTGTAACCTCAATCGTCATTTGATACTTTTTGCCTTTGGCAAGGCTGACGGACTGGATGGTAGGGGTCTTACCTACTACAATGCCTTGTGGGTCACTGGCTTTGAAACTTAAAACAGAACCAACTAGTGCATTTGAGGCATCCAATTCTTGAAACTTCAGGGTTACGTCTGTGATTACTTCTCCATCATTCTCTTTTGTAGGATCTTCACTTTCGCAAGAAGCGAAACCGAAGGCTACTAACGCTAGGAGGTACAGGGATACTTTTTTGAGGTTTTTCATGGGAATTAAATTTAGAATTGGTAATTGAGTTTTAGTTGAAAATTTCTACCCATATCGGCGGTGAAATACCGAAAACGGTTCATGTATTCTTTGAATTCAGTATTCAACAGGTTGTTCACCTGGACACTTACACTGAAATCATGTTGGAAAAGTTGTATTTTTTTGGAAAAGCCCAAGTTCACCAAGGTGTAGCCTGGAGGGGAAGGGGCAAGGTCAAAGTCCGGTTCTCGAATTTGTTGGGCGACCAATACCTGGCTTAGGGTCAGACGGTTTTGTCGTTCTGGATCTTTCCCAAATTCATACGAAAGACCCCAATCCATGCGATCGGAAGGGATAAATGGGAAGTAGCTGTTGGTTTCGGTATTTTTTGCTCGAATGATCGAACCTTTTGCATAGCCATTGAAGTGATCCGAGAATCGATAGGTTCCTGAAAGATCGACCCCATAAAATAATGCATCCGCTTGGAGGTATTCGTAGACATTGAAGGTTCCTCGTAAGCTGACGAAAGTTTGTCCGGTAGGATTCAAGAAAATGTAATCTTGAATCTGATTCGTGTATCCAGTCAGTTCTAGGCTTGCATTCTTACCTTCATACTCCAATGAATTGACCCATTTGAGCGACTTTTCGGTTGACAAGTCAGCATCTCCAATTTCTACTGCAGCAGCGCCATGGTGTAGCCCTTGGCTGAAGAGTTCATTTACATTTGGGGGTCTCCAAGCGGTACCTAGGTTGGAAGTAAATGTCAAATTGGAATTGAGCTGGTACATGCCTCCTAGAAAAGCCGAACCATTCTGATAGTTTAGGTTGGCTTCCTGAAGGTCATTGCCGATGTATCTAGCAGCTGAAAGCGTCCGGTAATCGTAACGTAGACCTGCTTCCAATTCCAATGGACCTTTCAGGTATTTTTCCATCAGGTAAACGCCCGCATTGACCAGATCATAATTTGGAATTAGTGGAGTAACACCAGTTCCTGGCAAGTTGCTGTTGGCTTGCTGTATCAGGTGAAGGCCCATGGATCCTGTCCAATGGGACTTTAAATTATGTTCTAAAAATAGCTCTGCAGTATTGGTAAACAGTTCCAAATCCAAGCTTGGGCGCGCATTCAATTCTCCTCTTCGCCGGTCAAATTCTTTGCGATTGTTTTGCTGAAAACCATACTGAAAATTGAGTTTCCAAGAGGGATTCAAGTGGTAATGCGCCTTGATTTTGGCCAAGTGGTGTGTGACTACCTGCTTGGGATTGCTGATGGAGTAGGTAAAGTCCGCTTGGGTAAAGGGAGCTCCATTTTTGATGATTTCAAGTAAGTCGGATAGGTTTCCGGTATGTGAATCGCGGAGAATACCCAATTCAGTGGTAAAAAAGCTGTAGTAGACTTCAGTCCCCAGTTTGGAGGAACTGTAGCCCAAAGCAGCAGAGCCACTTCCCTCAGCCATTCCTGTGTTGCCTTGGAAATAATCAGGAGTTCGAACATTTCCTGCGCGCCTTGCTGCTCCTTGAATTCGGTAGCCAAGGCCTTTTATCGTGCCAGAACCACCAGAATGGGACACAGCCATGTTTCCTGCGCCACCATTGCTGTGGCCAACTAGGTTGATTTCTGTTTTTGATTTGGCTGTTGTGGGCAGGGCAGGAGGGTTGACCAAAATCACTCCTCCCATCGCTTCGGGTCCATAACGAACCGTCTCTGCACCTTTGACCACCGTAAGTTCATCCGCTAAAAAAGGATCAATTTCTGGTGCATGTTCCGCTCCCCACTGCTGTCCTTCCAGTCGGATTCCGTTGTTGAGAATTAAGATTCGGTTGCTGTGGAGTCCATGGATGACAGGTTTGGATATGGTATTTCCAGTGGAGAAGGTGGTTACGCCTGCTACACGCTTGAGGCTTTCACCCAAACTTTCACCTCGAGATTGTAGGAGGGCTTCCCCATAGAGGGTGGATACTGCGGTAGTTGTTTGAACGGCCTCTCGGTGCCCATGTACCTCTACACCCGTGAGCGCTACTGCCTCTTCCTCCATTTTGAAGGTGAAGTTACTGGTACCCGCACTGAGCAGGATGCTTTGCTTTACCTCCTTGTGTCCAATAAACGTAATTTGGATTGTCTTTTTGCCAGGGCAAAGATTGCGGAAGGTGAAATTTCCATTTGTATCTGTAGCTACTCCACTAGCTGATTCCGCTAGCCACACGTAGGCAGCTTCAATGGGCTGGTTATTCTCCAAATGAAGTACCCTCCCTCGTAGGACGAGGTCACATTCCTGTGCCATAAGGGTACTCAGTGAACCCACAATCGCCAGACAAAGCAAAATTGCTTTTTGAATCATAGTTGCAAAAGTAAAGTTTCATTTAATACTACCCAATCTTTTTGTAACAAAGTTGCAAATGATGACCAAAGGTAAAATTTATTGATGTACCCGAATATCGTGGTGCTCAGCATACAGCTGAAAACAAAAAATCCAGCTACTGCTGGATTTTTGAATTTCAAATGGCTGAAGTAGATCAATTGCCTAGCCAGTTGGCCCAAGGAATACGGCTTAAGATCAAGACTAAACCTACGGCATACAGCATGTAGATGCTTCTAAATTTGGCGGTTGAACTTTCCAATTTCTTTGCGCGGATGAAGCCTACAGAAACCAATACGATCGCTAGAATGTTGATTAGCGGGTGTTCCAAGGCGGTTAATCGAGCAGTAGCATCTGCCATGGCTCCACCACCAGCCAGCAAGGAAAAGCCCAATGGGCTCACGAAGTAGAGAATCAAACCTACCAAAAGTTGGATGTGGCAAAGGATAAATGCAATCAAGGCAATTTTTCGATCTTTCTCTTGAAAGTCTCTGCCAGAGAGTGCGCCAACTAAGGCCCAAATAATGACAAGAACCAAGGCAAGTAATGCTAAATAAGCCAAGCCTGAGTGGGTGTGTTGTAGTCCAGTATACATGGATAGGGTGTTTAGGAGATGAATTATGGAAAACTAGTTTATTCCGGAAGGCAATATCTTTGAAAACTATTCGACATACAAGACTAGGCCCTTCAAATATTCAGTTTCTGGATGAAAGCAATTGATCGGATGGTCTGCTGGCTGAGAAAGTTGATGCAGGATCCGAACATTCCGCTTGCTCTCGAGGGCTGCCGCGGTGATTGTATTGGCAAAAAGCCGCTTATC
>CANHCD010000092.1 GCA_947458795.1 Cyclobacteriaceae bacterium
CAAATTGGGCAAGGTCATGCAGGCTGTTCGCCTCGCGGTCACTGGCCTCGGCGCTGGTCCAGACCTCATGGAAGTTTTTGCAATCTTAGGTCCGCAAGAGGTAGCCAAAAGAATTCGGTTTGCGTTAGATACGCTAGCATTCGTAGACTGAGATGACCAAAAAGAAGAAAAAAGAAGAGCAGCCCCGCGTACACGAGGAATTGAAAGGCTTCAAGATGGAGATCAATTCCTTCGGGGAGATCTCTTCCAGCCTACCCATCGAGGCAATCAATGACTTCCTCAATAAAAACGTGGAGGATAAAAAACTCAAAGAGCGAGAGGATCTAACACAGGATTAAACCCTACAAACCTACAAAAGCTTCTTTAACCGAGGCTTTTGTGGTTTTAGGCGATTCCATTTTTTTAAGTGCAACACCCAAACCACATGGTACACCAAAAAGAATTTCCAACAAGTGTTCATCCCTCAAGAAGTGTGGGGAGGCAAACTCAGCGCTTCCTACTGAACCTATCCTGGATTTTCTTCCTGCTCTATTTTCTTGCCACTTCCACCCAGGCACAGACTGGGCGCCTCAGCGGGACGATTGTTTCAACTGCGACTGAGGCTCCAGTTTCGGAGGCCCATGTGTTTATCCCAAACACTACCTTTCAGGCTTTCTCAGATGGCGATGGCAACTTTCTCCTGGCCAACTTGCCGGAAGGCACCTGGGAGCTGCAGGTTCGCGGACCAGGTTGGGAGAAGTTTAGCCAAGAGATTCAGGTCAAAGCAGGAGTTCCTCTTCGCCTTTCAATTCGTCTCAACAAGCAGGATAATTCCGGTTTCACTGCTTCTGATTTGTCTAAATCGAAAATCACCAAGCTTACAGAAGCGGTGAAGGAGGCCTTTGTAGGAAAGGGGATTGCAGGAGAGCAAATACAAGTGTTAAATCCAGACAAACTGATTTTTGAGGAACAACAGGATAAATCCTTCCGTGTTCAGGCAGCTGGGCCCTTGTTTTTTTCCAATCCGGAAACGGGCTACTTGGTCTCCGTGTATTTTGACCCCTTTACCTTAGAAACCTCCAGCCCCCAACAGCTGACCTACGTGTATTTTGAGTTGCCCAAAGAGGAAAGTTTGGAAGAAGGGAGAAGGGCGGCACGTTTAAAGGCGTATCGGTCTAGCCCTACCTATTACATCGCACAGTTGATGGAAGGAAAAACAACAGATTTCTCCACTCCAGCAGATCCAGAAGTGGCATTTACTTCTCAACCAGGAGTTTACCAGCTGTCCTTCACCAAACCATTGAAGGTAAGTTTGGCGGATGGCTCACAAGGAACCCTCAACTACAGTGGGGAGAAGCTGCTCGTCCACCTGAACGGCAGCCCAGTAGCAGCTGACCAATTGGCGATTGGAGGGGTATTTTCGAACCAAAATCCCATCTACGGGGTACCGGCCAATTTCAATGCGGATCGGTTGACTAAACTGGCCAATCTTGAAAAAAACGAGGAGGTGATGCAAGAACGAATCTATTTGCACACGGATCGGAAGCATTACTGGCCTGCAGAAAACATCCATTTCAAAGCCTACCTCTCCTATGGAAGTCCCTTGATGGCGGAGGAACTAAGTAAGGTACTGCATCTTGAGCTGATCGATTCAACAGGCTACGAATGGATCCATCAGGTCGTAGAAATCAAAAATGGGGTAGCACAGGGACACCTAGCCCTTCCAGATCTGGCCGAAACGGGCAATTTTTACCTGCGCGCCTACACCGCTTGGGGCCTTAATTACGAACAAGAGGAGTTCATCCTGCCTATCCAAATTTTATCCCACCAGTTTCAGCCTGCCTCTTTCCCGATTGCATCAGGATCTAAAAACGTCGGTGTGTTTACAGATAAACAAACTTACGGAGCAGGGGAAAAGGTCACGCTCAACATCATGGCCGTAGACGAGGAGGGTAAACCCTTAAAATCCAACTTTTCTGTTTCGGTACTGGATGGTAACCAGGCGGTGCATGTACCTGATTTCAAGGGTATGGAAGCACTTTTGCAGTCATCCAAACGGAAACCCGCAGTGCCGGAGTATCCTGTGGAAAAGGGCTTTGAGCTAGCAGGTAAACTTCTTAACGAAAATGGAGCGCCTATTCAAGGATCCATCAAGGCCTTTATCAACGGATACGAAGATGTGCGTACGATTAAGTCAGCGAAGGACGGGACCTTTAACTTTCCGGCAACCAATTTTTCCGGCGACTTTGAGGTGTCGTTACAGGCAACCGACCAAAATGCCAGGCCGATTCGAGTGATTCAATTGGATGTTAAATCCTACCCCAGCACAAGTGATTTGAGCTCCATTTCCTTTCCAAAGGTCGTGCCCAGGGGTGCCCAGGGCGATGCCTCCTACCTTCCTATCCAGCCGCTTCAAAAAGGAGAAATCATGCTGGCGGAGGCTGTGGTAGAAGAAAAAAAGGAAAATTCCATTGGTCCGATGATTTATGGGAAGCCGGATAAAGTAGTGGAGACCGAGGGGATGAACTTAGTAGGGACTACTCTCCAATTTATTTATGCCTTATCCGCTCAGGTGGCAGGCCTGAGGATTGTCGGCACGCCTCCTAATGTTCGGGTGTCCTTCCGAGGGGGCGAACCCCTGGTGCTAATCAATGGGGTGCCCGCAAATGGATCTTCAGGCACGTTACTTGGAGGTGGAGGAGGAGGCCGAACGTTTTACGAGGTGCTTGAAGGGGTCAATATCTTCAATATCGAGCGGGTCGAGGTCATTCGGCGTTTGGTGCCCATGTATGGAGACTTGGGCCGAAATGGAGTGATATCCATCATCCTCAAATCCGGGGAGCAACTCCAAAAAGAGGGAAATAACTTCACTTTGCTGAAACTGCAGGGATTTGCACCAAGTCTGCCTTTTGAAGTCACAGAATCCAGTAGAAAGTTTTACCCCTTCTTAAATCCCTTCCGACCGACCCTGTATTGGAATCCTAGCCTTACCAACGATGGATCTCGGCTTTCTATACCCATTGAATTTTTGCTAAACGAAAAATCAGGGCCAATTTTAGTAGAAGTCCGTGGGATTACGGAACTTGGAGAGCCTATTTATGGAACCTTTCTACTGAACGAATCCCTGACTAAGCTCCCATTGGAAAATTAGCATTCCACCTTTATCTCCCACTACTTCTGTGAAAAATACCTGCCTACTTGCGTTCTTTCTACTTTGCTCCGCCCTCGCTGTAGCACAAACTGCCACGCTTACAGGTACGGTAAAAGATGCAGAAACGGGAGAGGCACTCCCTTTTTGTTCGGTATTTATCAACAACACGACCGTATCCACTGCAACCGACATGCAGGGCAACTATACCCTCTCAGGGATAGAAGCAGGGACGGTAGAGATTGGCTTTTCTTTTTTGGGCTATACCGCCCAAACACGCAAAATTACGCTAAAACCTGGGGGGACTTTTACCCTCAATCTCAACTTAGTTCCTCTGGAACAGGAGCTTACCGAACAGGAAGTAAAGGCATCTCGCGACAAAAGCTGGGAGCGTGACCTCCGCAAATTCCAAAGTCTTTTTTTAGGCATAGACGAAGCTGCTGCACAAACCAACATCCTCAATCCTTGGGTCATCGATTTCCCCATCCCCACTGAAAAAGGAACCTTTCTGGCGCGAGCGGAGCAGCCGATCGAAATCGAAAACCGCTACCTAGGCTATAAAATCACGTTCAACCTAACTGAGTTTCTAGATGCGCCTACCAACTACCGCATCGTAGGGGCAGCTCGATTTGAATTTCTACCTCCCGACTCGGATGCGCAGCAAGCCCTTTGGGAGAAAAACCGAGCAACAATTTACCAACGCTCTCCCATGAATCTCTTTCGGGCAATAACCAAAGGCACCTACGAACGGGAAGGATTCTATCTTTATGGAGACAAGGCCGGAGGCTCTGCCAGCATGAATATCCGTACCGATATTTTTGCAAATGAACTGGGAAAGTCGGTCGTGCCCTACAAGGCTGATCCCCTCGTCCTGCCGGGCAGTACTCCTGATGAATATTTGCTGCAACTCAAAGGCCGCATCGAAATTCACTACCAGAAAGGCTTTGCACAAGCCAATACTTACCGAGATGCCCCATACCCGATTTCCTGGCTGGAAGTAAAAAATGGACAAGTGCGAGTTCGGGAAAATGGTTCGATCCTCAACCCCGAAGATCTGGTTTTCTCAGGCGATATGGACCGCAAGCGAATTTCAAATTTGCTTCCCTTAGACTACGATGCGGTAAAAGCACTGCTGCTGCAGGATTTGGCTAAAACAGCCAAAAACTACCAGGAGAAGGTGTATCTCCACACCGATAAGCCCTATTACTATGCAGGAGATTCCCTTTTCTTTAAAGGATATTTTGCCTACGGCAACCCCTACCTGAGAGACGAACTGAGCAAGGTGCTCCATGTGGAAGTGATTTCCAATGCACGTGACATTCTCCTTGCGAAGAAATTCCCGATTCGCGATGGCATCGTGGTTGGAGATCTCCTACTGCCTGATTCACTAGAGGGTGAGTACTACTACCTGAGGGCCTACACCAACTGGATGAGAAATTATGGTCCCAACCAGTACTTTATGCAGGCCCTCCCTGTGCTGAATCCTTACAAACGAATCGTAGCATCGGAGATCAATGAGCAATGGACCAACAAAGGAGTTCAGCTGCAGTCAGATAAATCAAATTTCGGTCCCCGGGAAGAGGTAAACTTGCGAATGCAGCTTACTGACGAAAAAGGGAGGCCTGCAGCAGCTACCCTTTCGGTAAGTATATGGGATGCAGAGCAGCTCGTGCCTATCCGGAGGGAGGTGGATCTGTTACCAAGTCTGAAGCTCAGCCAAATCCCAGAAACGTTGGGAACGGAACGATTTTCATATCCCATAGAAACGAGTATTTCGGTTACAGGAAAAGTAACCGATGCCAAAGGGAAAGGGGTAGGTACCGATGTAACTGCTTTTGTGAATGAATTCCAGGGCTTGATCAATCTAACTTCCAATGCAGAAGGAGACTTTGCGATGGAGAATATGGAATTTTATGGACCGATGCGACTAGGTTTGGTGGCTGCTGACAAAAAAGGTCGGCCACTGAATGTCCAACTCCAAGAGCCCCTCAAAGCGCCTGTGGTCTTGCCCCAAATGCCCTATTTTCCCAAAGTCACCACGCTGGCCACTCCAGCAAAAGTTCCTGATCCTGAGGTAGCCAACCCAGAAGCTAAGTCGGAAAAGGTGCGACAAAAAGCCATCTATGGCAACCCGGATTTTATCATTGAAGGAGAAAAGTTGACCAAGACCGGAAGTGCAACAGATCTGGTAAATAGCCTAGTAGGAAATATTCCAGGTGCCCGAGTGACCTTGGTAGGAGGTACTGGGCAACAAACAATCCGCCTTAGAGGTGGAGCGGTTTCGGCCCTTGGTTCGATGGAGCCTATAGTTATGTTGGATGGGGTAGTTCTTGTAGGCGGAGGCATGGCCACTGCTGCAGATAACATTCGAAACATCAATGCCTTCGATATTGATCGGGTGGAGGTGGTCACCAGGATGGTGCCTATGCTCGGAGATCAAGGAAAAAATGGGGTCATTGCCGTTTACCTCAAGGATGAGATGGACGAGAATCAGGACAATCCTCTGGAAGGAAAGGGAATGATCACCTTTACCCTAGAAGGCTTTCAAGTACCAAGCGATTTTACACCACGTACTTACGGCCCTGATAGCCCAGTTGGAGCTAAAGACGATCGGCAGACCTTGTATTGGAACCCTTATTTGGTGACCAATGAAAAGGGGGAATTGGTTCTTTCCTTTTTTGCCAACGACTTAGGTGGCCCCGTGATTGTGGAAGTGCGTGGATTAACTGTGGCTGGGGAGCCGATTCAAGGGACTTTTAGGTTGAATAAAAAATAGTGAAAATCGAAAAATTCTCTAGGTTCAGGTATGTCTAAAAAGTGCTTTGTCCTCGTTCTATTTCTCTTGCCAGGAATTGCTTTCGCGCAGTTGAGTATCGGCATTCGAGGAGGGCTGAGTAGCAGTTCCTACAGCTACCAGGCGACAGCAGGTACCCGGGTCAAAAAAGTGGACGGAATTGCCGCTCCAACCTTTGCCCTGGTAATCGAATATTTTGACTCCAAAAATGCAGGGGTAGAGCTCAATATCCAGCAACTTACGCTTGGCTTCAAGCAAGTCAACGATGCAGGGAAGATCAATCAAACCGAGTTTAGCTACCTCAAAATCCCTATCCTAGCCAGCATCTTTGCTGGACGTTCTGGGCGATTTCAAATCAAATTTGGCCCTCACTTCGGGGTGCTGAGACAGGTGGAGGACATTTCTCGGGAGTATTCGGGAGCTACCCCCAAGGAGCTACCTACCTTTGGACAGCCTGCAGATACCCCCAACAAGCGTATGTATGGACTTACGGGTGGTGCAGGAATTTCCAAGCTTTTTGGCAAATCTACCCTATCTGCTGAGGCACGCTTTGGCTATGACTTTACGAATCCAGAGTCCCAGGATCGTATTTTTGAGATGAGTTCGACCAACCTTGAGTTTACGCTAGCCTACCTATTTCGTGTCAAGGAACGCAAGCAGAAAAGTCCTTAACCAAGCTTTTGGCAAGCTAGCTTGGAGTCAATACCTTTATAGTCAATTCTTTTCGATGTACCCATGAAAATCCAGGTGATCAATGGCCCAAATCTCAACTTGCTCGGCAAGCGAGAGCCAGAAATATACGGTAGTGAATCCTTTGAAAGCTTTTTCAGTCAGCTTCAGGCCCAGTATCCTGAGGTCCAGCTTTCCTACTTCCAAAGTAATGTAGAAGGGGAGCTGATCAACAAAATTCAGGAGGTAGGCTTTTCCGTAGATGGCATTATTTTGAATGCTGGCGGCTATACGCATACCTCTGTTGCCCTATCGGATGCAGTGGCCGCAGTTACCACGCCTACGGTGGAGGTGCACATCTCCAATTTGTACAAGCGCGAAGAGTTTCGCCACAAGAGCATTCTTTCCAAATCCTGTGTGGGCATGATTGCTGGCCTAGGTCTAACCGGCTATGCCTTGGCAATTCAGTATTTTCTAATCAACCCTTCCCGATGATTACCTTCGCCCCAGGGCCTTCCAAAGTATACGATGCACTACCTGCCTACTTACAGGACGCTTATGTCCAAGGGATACTGAGCGCCAATCACCGCAGTGCAATGTTTATGAATTTGTATCGGGATACCGAACAGCTTTTTCGAGAGAAGTTGCAGGTTCCAGCTGACTTCACCTTGCTCTTCACCTCTTCGGCTACGGAAAGCTGGGAGATTATTTCCCAATCCTTGGTCGAGCAGTCTAGCTACCACTTGTATTCGGGTTCTTTTGGTAAAAAATGGTTGGAATATGCCCAGCACATTCTTCCTGCTACCCAAGGGCATAAGTTAGCTGCCAATGAATCCATTCCTGTGGATCAATTGCAAATCGGCCCTGAGGTTGACTTGATTGCGGTGACGCAAAACGAAACAGCCAACGC
>CANHCD010000093.1 GCA_947458795.1 Cyclobacteriaceae bacterium
ACATTTAACAAGGCAGCAACCACTCGTTTTGGTTCAGGCTGGGCTTGGCTTTGTATCGATACCAAAAAAGAGATTTGCGTATGCTCCTCTCCTAATCAAGACAATCCTTTGATGGATGTATCCGATTGCCCAGGTACGCCTATTCTTGGGTTGGATGTGTGGGAACATGCCTACTACCTTCACTACCAAAATAGACGCCCAGACTACATTGCCGCTTTCTGGAATGTGGTCAACTGGGATGCAGTGAGCAAGCGATACGCTGCTGCGAAGTAAACCTATTTGCAATCTGCGATAAATGAACTCCTGAGGATATTCTTCAGGAGTTTTTTTGTTCCATTCTGAAAAAATCACTGTTCGAAAATGAGACAGTTAGCTGATTTGCCACATTCAAAATCATGATTTGCGATTATTTTTTCGATTTTTTTATACTTGGCACATCCTTTTCTTGGTTTTCTGCATCTACTAGAAAACTAAACCAACTATTTTCTTCATGAAGACCCGTCACTTTTTATTCTTAGCCTTTTTTGTGTACCTGCTAGGAATGAGTACCCTTGCCGCTCAAACCAACCCATCGGCCCTGTTGCGCGGAACGATTACCAACCAAAAAGGGGAGCCCGTACCCTATGCCAATGCGGCGCTGCTATCCCCAGAAGGAGTACTTCTTGAAGGAGCAGTAACCGATGAAGCTGGAAATTTTTCGATTGCTACAACCAAAACTTCCCGTGTCAAGCTAGTGGTATCTTCGCTAGGGTATACCTCCTTCTCTTCCGAGGAGTTTGAACTTCAGGCTGGGCTTCAAAAAGATTTTGGAAAGATTATTCTTGCCGATGAAGTAACAGGCTTGGATGAGGTCACCGTCAAGGCTTCACGGCCCCAAATCATCATCGAACCCGACAAGACCATCGTCAATGTAGAAGGTACGGTGATGGCGGAAGGGGCCAATGCACTGGATGTATTGGGAAGATCTCCGGGGGTATTCATTACTTCGGATGGGAGTATCAACCTGAATGGAAGAACAGGCGTAACGGTAATGATCAACGATCGGCCCATGTACATGAGTGTTGCCGATTTGACTAGCTTTTTGCGTTCCATGCCTGCGGATAACATTAAAAGTATCGAAGTGATGACTAGCCCGTCAGCTCGCTTTGACGCAGAAGGTGCCGCAGGGGTGATCAATATTCAACTCAAGAAAAACACGGTCGATGGGGTTTTTGGGAATGTGATGATCGGAGGCAGATACAATGGAAAGGCTGCTCCCAATGCGGGGGTTACCCTCAATGTCAAAAAAGGGAAGTGGACGAGTAATGGAACTTTCAATTACAACGAAAATGTAGAAATTAATGACTTAGAAATTGAACGAAATTTTCAGGTTGAAGGAGGAAAATCCACCTTTTTGCAAGATTCTCGAATCGTCGAGCGGAGCCATACCCCTTCCTTTACGGGTGCTGCCAATTACGAATTAACACCCACTCAGAATTTGGGAATCAACGTGCAGGCTTCTACTTCTGCTAGCAATGGACTCAATAACTCCGGAACGACAATTTCAAATCCTGGACAGTCCACCAAATCAAGCTTCACGTCAATCAATGATTCCGAGGACCAGCGAAGTCGACTTTTTACCAACCTGCACTACGATGCAAAGTTGGATACCCTAGGGGGAAAGATCACAGCGGACTTAGACTTGACAGTGATGGACATGAGCAGCGAAGCATTATTGAATAATTCCTATTCGAATGGATTGAATCCGCCTACGCTGAGCTCAGATCGTGTATTGACGCTCAATGACATGTACTACACCATCTTTACGTCGAAGGTGGATTGGATCCAACCCCTGAAAGGAGGAAAAGTATTAGAGGCAGGCCTCAAGGGTAGCTGGGTAGAGTCGGATAATAGCCTAGACCTAAGTAGAGGAATCAGCAATGATCCTTTTTTACCTGATCCTAACTCCAATCGCTTTATTTACCAAGAGAATGTGTTGGCAGCCTACAGTTCCTTGAAAGGGGATTTTTCGCCAAAGTTATCCTATCAGGCGGGCTTACGAATGGAGTATTCCGACGTGACCGGAACTTCCAAGACGCTCAATCAAGTCAATAAGCAAGAATATACCAACCTCTTTCCAAGTGTATTTTTGCAACACAAAATCAGCGATGCCTACCAAGTGGTCTACAACGTGAATCGCCGGATTACGCGACCCAACTACCGCTTGCTCAACCCCTTTGTGTATTACATCGATCCCTTGACTACTGAAAAGGGGAATCCAAACCTACGGCCCCAGTATTCTACCAACCTAGAGATGGACCATGTGATCAAAGGTGTGTACCAGTTTACCCTGGGCTACAGCGTTACCGAAAATTCGTTTCAGCAAGTTTTTGAGCAAAACGAGGAAGCACGAAGCAGCACACTTTACACCGCAAATTTTGACAAAACCAAGAATTTCAATTTTCAAGGCGTAGTACCTGTTGAATTGGCAAAATGGTGGAACACCTCTAACCTGGTTCAGGTCAACTACAACAAATTCAAGTCGCTCATTGGCAAGGACCTTTTGGATATAAGTCAATTATCCTATGTTTTACGAACTCAGCACAACTTTAGCTTACCCAAAGGTTTCAAGATGGAGTTGGTAGGGACTTACCTGGGCCCACAGATTTGGGGTATGGGAGAGGTTCGCGGATTTGGATGGGTCGATGCGGGAATCACAAAATCAGTGATGAAGGACAAGCTTTCCCTATCCATCAATGGGGGAGACTTATTCCGAACCCAATGGGTTCGCGCATCGGTCAATTTTGCAGCTATTGATACCCGCATTCTTCAATACCAAAATGAACAGAGCATTCGTTTCACGCTTCGGTACAATTTTTCAAAAGGACAAAGCTTCCGAGTGAATTCGAATTCGGGAAGTTCAGAAGAGCGAAAGCGCTTGGATTAAGAGATTTAGTTGATGTGTACCTGCCCCCAATTAAGTAGGACTTGTTGGGGGCATTTTTTCTAAACCCTATTTTTTCGACCTTCGGGTATGCATTGTTGGGATTTCCACACACATCGCCAGGGGCAACTACATTCCATCTTTCAGGCAGGGAAGTCTATCCTGGCGGAAGGTATTTCCGTTTCTATGGGGATTCATCCCTGGGAGTTGGACTCCAATTGGGAGAGACATTTTGAAAAAATCAAGAGGGAAATAGCCCAGAACCCTTACGTTTTGGCAATTGGGGAAGCAGGGGTTGATCGGCTGAAGGGCCCTGAAATTCCGCTTCAAAAAGATGCTTTTTATGCTCAAGCTAGTGCTGCCGCTGAATTGGGAATCCCCTTGATTTTGCATTGTGTCAAGTCCCATGACCTACTCCTGGAGTATCTGAAACCAGCAAAGAATCCTCCTTGCATCATCTGGCATGGTTGGAATCAAAAGCCCGAGTTGGCAACCCAGCTGTTGCCCTTTCCCCTATTTTTCTCTTTTGGAAAGCACATCCTTCACCCAGGTAGTAATGCCGCACATTGGTTGAAGAGCTGTCCCTTGGATCGAGTCTTTTTTGAAACTGATGATTCGGGTTTGGAAATCGGATCAATTTATCAGAGGGCTTCCCTACTTTTGCAGATTCCAGTGGCAAGCCTTGCAGCACAAGTGATTGCCAACTGGAATGCCATTTCCAAAAGAAAGATCTCATGAATGAATTTGCCTGGCTGAGCCGAACCGAGTTGATTGTAGGGCGTGAAGGCCTTGAAAAATTAGCCACTAAACATGTACTCGTGGTAGGGCTAGGGGGAGTAGGCTCTTTTGCTGCCGAGTTTATCGCCCGTTCAGGCATCGGACAGATGACCATCGTTGATGGGGATACGGTAGACATTTCCAATGTCAACCGGCAGCTTCCAGCTACGCAGCTCAATGTAGGACAGCCCAAGGCAGGCTGGATGGAGGAGCGCTTATTGGCCATCAACCCGAAGCTCAAGTTGCAGGCGATCAAAAATTTTTTAGAGCCTTTCGAAATTACGGACTTGCTGGAAGGGAATGAGTTTGACTATGTGGTGGACTGCATCGATAGCTTTACACCCAAAATGCACCTCATCGAAGGAGCAAAAAAGCGTGGATTTCCATTAGTCAGTTCCATGGGTGCAGGCGGAAAAGTAGATCCCACCCAAATCAAGGTGGTCGACTTTGCTGACACGCACCAATGCAAGCTGGCCAAGATGCTGCGGAAGCGCTTAAAAAGAAGAAACATTGTCGGGGGCTTCAAAGCCGTGTTTTCCACCGAAGAAATGATTAAAGAGAGCCTGATGCTGACCGACGGAAAAAATTTCAAAAAGTCCGCTTATGGAACGATGTCTTTTCTTCCAGCGGCCTTTGGCTGCGCCTGTGCTGCAACGGTAATTAATGATTTATTAGCTTCCTGAGGCGGGATTAAAATGGTACAAGAAGATGAGAAGCCCTACGAATGCTGGCTTCTTTTGATCCTTGATTTCTAGGGTAACTTCCACTTCTGCCTTGATGGTGCCACGGAGATTGGTGATGTTTTTTAAGGAGGCTACCAAGCGTACTTCACTGTTTACCGTGACTGCTTGAGCAAATCGTAGATTCTCAATCCCATAATTGATCATCATTTTGAGGTTGTTGACTTGCACGATTTGTTCCCATAGGTAGGGGACGATGCTTAGTGTGAGGTAACCATGGGCGATGGTATTACCAAAAGCTCCTTCCACTTTTGCGCGTTCGGGATCGGTATGGATCCATTGGTGATCCAAGGTTGCTTCTGCAAAGCGATTGATTTGTTCTTGGGTGATTTGGAAATAAGAAGAAGCACCAAGTTCTTTTCCTTGATAGGATTCAAATTCTTCAAAGCTGCCAATTGCAATTGGGGACATAGGTGGGGAGGTTTAAGAGAAATAGAAGTCGAAAATAGGAAAAAGTAAGGAAGCGAATTTTTCAATCTTTAAAAAAGTTTGATCTTCGTCCTTTCTAGTACCTAAACCCCACTTACTTTTCATCAATGGCAAACTATGTTCATGGTTTTGATCCGGAAGAGCAGTTGCGCCTAAAAGTGCAAGCTGAGTTCTTAGCGCCCATGGTGTACAAGGAGCTGGAATTCAGTGGCTGTAAGCAGCTGCTGGAAGTAGGCAGCGGAGTGGGTGCGCAAACCCGTATTCTGCTAGAAAAATTTCCTGACCTCCAGATCACCTGTGTGGATTCTTCAGCGGTTCAGCTTGCGCAAGCACGAATCAACTTGGCATCATTTGGAGATCGTGTTCGTTTTGTGGAGCAGGATGGTTGTGCACTCCAGCTTGATGCTCGATTTGATGCTGCCTTTGTGTGTTGGACCTTGGAGCATGTCCCTTCCCCGATTCAGCTATTGGCAAAGCTCAAGGAGCATCTTCTACCTGGCGCTCGGGTGTATGTAACGGAAGTATTTAACTCAAGCTTGTTTGTTTCTCCGGGATTCTCCCATCTACAGCGCTATGTTGAGCTAATGAGCGGTTATCAACGAATGATTGGCGGAAACCCTGATGTGGGAATCGAATTGGGAAATCTGATGAGGGAGGCTGGATTTTCCGCTTGCTCCACCCGCTTTGATGGATTTTACCTAGATGCCAGAAGTGGCGAAAAGAGAAAAGCAGTAACTGAATATTGGAAGGAGCTACTTAAAAGTGCGGCACCTGCATTGCTCGCTGAGGGGATAGTGACGCCCTCTGCAGTGGAAAAAATGGAGGAAGATTTAGAAAATTTAGGGAAAGATGAAAATGCCATTTTTTTCTACCAATTTGTACAGGCAAAAGCTACCCTTTAATTCGTAAGATGAAAGCGATTCGTTGGATTGTAAAATTAATTTGGAAGACTTCCTTGTGGTTTCTAGGACTTTCAATAGGATTAGTGATTTTATACCGATTTGTACCGGTGCCCATCACTCCTTTGATGGTGATTCGATTGGTGGAACAGGCAATTGATCCAGAAAAAGAAGTTCGTCTGGTGAAGGATTGGGTTCCTATCTCAGAAATGTCTCGGCATGCCCCTCAAGCAGTAGTAGGTGCAGAGGACCAGACGTTTATGAAGCATTTTGGGTTTGATTTCAAATCTTTAAAGAAAGCTTGGGAAGGGAATAAAAAGAATAAGCGAGTGAAGGGGGCAAGTACGATTACCCAGCAAACTGCAAAAAATGTGTTTCTATGGCCCTCAAGAAGTTATGTACGGAAAGCCTTTGAGGCCTATTTCACCGTCTTGATTGAAATTTTTTGGTCCAAAGAACGGATCCTTGAAGTCTACCTGAATGTCATGGAGATGGGAGATGGAATCTATGGGATTGAAGCCGCTTCTCAAACCTTTTTTGATAAGAGTTCCTCCAAGCTCACAAAAGGGCAGGCAGCATTGATTGCTGCGGTATTGCCAAATCCTAGACGCTGGAGTCCAGCAAGGCCTACTTCCTACATTAAGAATAGACAAAGCTGGATCATGAGGCAGATGAGTAACCTATCTCCTACGGGTTTTGGAAAATAATTTTGAAAATTAAAAGTTAAATTAGGATTAAACCTAGATAAGAATTTTGAGAAGGTTCTTGTCTAGGTTTTTTTCTGTTCCCTTCGCCGGTCGGCAGGCCAGCGGCCAAATTTAATTTTAATTTGGCCCTAAAATTGGCGCTATAATTCCCCTGATTTTTTGAAGATTTCTTGTGACATATTTCTTTTAAAATGCCCTTCAAAGCAGAATTAAAGCAGATTAAAAAATGCAAGAAAAATTTATCCACAATTTCAATAATTTATCCACATTCATATTAAATTAACATATAAAGTATTAAAAATCAATTAGTTAAATCGATTTTTAAGAAATCCACTTTGTGGATAATCTTCGTTAACTAAATGATTATCAACTCTAAATGCTGTGACAAAAGTGGATAATATCAGCTCCCAAATTTTATTTTAAATCCCTGACTATTCTTCTTTTTGTCGCTGCAACTTTTTGCGGTAAGCAGTGAAGATTTTAGCCTTGGAGACAAATCCCAAATAGGTGTTATTTTCAACTACTGGAAGATTCCATGCGCCGGATCTTTCATGCTTTTTCATGTCCAATTGCATATTTTCTCTTGAAAATATAATTTTTGGTGGACTATACATGGGTTGCCTCACCCGGATATTTTTTGAGAATCAGAACAATGGACTGATTACTCCTATCCCGAAGTCTGAAAATCAGAAGGCTTGTGATGAAGTCGGGTTTAGACAAGCGTATAAATTGAGGGGAATTGATTGGGTACCCTTAGCGCTTTTCGAGAAGAGCAGTATCCAAAGCAAGTAGTGATTTTAAAATTAAGCGAACAGTGGCCTGGTAGAAGGCAGGATGGATCCCTGCAAATGAATCGCTTGGCTGATGGTAATCCACATGGTCCTCTACTCCGAAATACAAGTGAGGGACTTTCTTTTCAAAAAAAGCACCATGATCTGAAGATCTAGTCCAATCCTCT
>CANHCD010000094.1 GCA_947458795.1 Cyclobacteriaceae bacterium
CGGCAGTGGTGAAACTCACTTCCCGCTCCGGCTTGAGGGGAAGGTCTTTGAATTTTGGGTAACTCTTGAGCGAGTCTTTTTTGGTGCTATCCGACTGAACGTACTCGGTACCTAAGTTGGGAAAAAGAAATTCCGTTGTTTTAGGCATCCAAGCAGCCATGCTTACCGTTGCCCCCAAGGCAAGGAGTAAGGCGGGATGGGTTATTTTTTTCATAGAAAAATGGATTTAAGTCAATTTGGAGTACGATTCAGTTCGTGATTTAAAATTGGCCATTAAGTTAATTGAAAGATGTCGAATTTGAGTATATAAAGTAGACGATTAGGTTTGGATTTGTTCTAATGACTTGGAAGTACATCTTCCTCTTTTAATTAGAATTATGGACCATGGACTGCCATTTGTTTACGATTATCACCAGTAGCAAATACTACTAAGCCACTGCTAGGATTGCGGGTAATCTTAAAAAAATTTAAATTATCTGTGGTTTTTGTTAAATTAAGAGAGGAGTTTTCACCTCAAGCCAAATGATTTATGCTGTCTTATGTTTCTTTTATAAGCCTTTTAGGCTTTTTTTCTTTTTCTGAACCCGAAGAAATCACTCCAAAAATTCTCTTTTCAGGTTTCATCTATGAAACAGCTCCCTTTCCTTCTTGCCATGCTTCTACCCTTGTAGAAACTTCAGATGGCATCCTAGCAGCATGGTTTGGAGGTACCTATGAGCGTCATCCAGATGTAAGTATTTATGCTTCGCACAGAAAAAATGGAGGTTGGTCCACCCCAGAATTGGTGGCCGATGGAATAGAAAATAAGGTATTCAGAAATCCTACTTGGAACCCAGTTTTACATCGAAAAAAGGATGGCGAAATTGTTCTTTTTTACAAAGAAGGCCCTAATCCTAGAGAATGGTGGGGGCATTACAAGGTTTCTGGGGATGATGGGAAAACATGGTCTAAGGAAACTCAATTACCGCCAGGATTTCTTGGGCCAGTTAAAAATAAATCGGTGGAACTACCCAATGGAAAACTACTCCATCCTAGCAGTTTTGAAATCAATAATCGTTGGACTTCTCATGTTGAAATATCCAATCCAGACCTTACTAGTTGGGAAAAAGTAGACTTAAAAGGACCCTTCAATGCTATTCAGCCAACTATTCTTTTTCATCCAGATGGAAAGATCCAATTACTTTGCCGTACGCAGGAAGGAGTAGTGGCACAGGCTTGGTCTTCAGATGAGGGCAAATCTTGGACACCATTGGAAGCTGCCAACTTGGAAAATAATAATTCTGGAATCGATGGGTTGACACTTTTCGATGGATATCATCTATTGGTTGCAAATCCGCTGAAAAAAGGAAGAAATAAATTAGTCCTTTTGGGTTCGAATGATGGGATTAGCTGGGAAGAACTGTTGGTTTTAGAGAATGAAAAATCAGGAGAATTTAGCTATCCTGCAATCATTCAAGCTAAAGATGGTACGGTTCACCTGAGCTATACTTACAATAGAGAAAAGATTAAATACGTTCATTTGCGCCTTTGATTCCTTTAAAGCTTTCAATCCATGACTCCATCCACAGCATTTCAGGGAATTATCCCTCCCATGATTACACCCTTAAAGTCTGATTTTTCTCTTGACATTAGTCAAACTGAAAGACTGATTGAGCACTTGATTGATGGGGGCGTTCATGGTATTTTTATCCTAGGAACTACAGGAGAATTTGCGGGATTGAGTTCAGCCGTGAAAAGCGACCTGATTCAGATAACCTGCCAGCAGGTTAAAAGTAGGGTTCCGATTTTAGTAGGGGTGACGGACTGTTCTTTTTCAGAAAGCGTAGATTTAGCTGCCATCGCACACAGATCTGGGGCTGAAGCAGTAGTTGCAGCCCCACCATTTTACATGAATATTGGACAGGAAGAGTTAATCAACTATTATCAAAAATTAGCTGATGTTGTAGAATTACCACTCTTTCTATACGATATGCCTTCGCATGTCAAAGTAAGTATTGAGGCGGAAACGGCTGTCAAACTTTCCAACCACCCCAATATTATTGGAATTAAAGACAGTTCTGGAAAAATAGAAAATTTTCAGGCGCTTTGTGAAGCATTTAAGCAACAGCCAGAATTTAAAATCTTTGTTGGCCCCGAGGAGATCTTAGCAGAAACTCTAAAAATAGGAGGTGATGGAGGAGTAGTTGGAGGGGCTAATCTTTTTCCTAAACTCTATGTAGCGCTGTATGAAGCTTTCCAAAAAAAAGAATACGATGCTGTCAATAAATTTCAGGAAACCATCCTTTTCCTAAGCAATAAGCTGTACCAACACGGAACCTATCAATCCAGTTACCTCAAAGGGTTGAAAACAGCGATGTCTTTTGAAGGCTTTTGTCAAGACAACTTTGCACCACCACTTTTCCCACATTCACCGTCGGAAAAATCAATACTTTCTTCTAAATTATTACAGGTGAAAGAAAGGGTGCGACAGTCTTTTAGTTGAAAAAATAAATTGCTTTGAAAACTAGGCATGTAGCTCTTTTATTTTCTCTAAAACTTTAAAGAGCCACTAACTTAAAATAAGAGTTTGCCTTACTCGCTCCTCAACTTACAAAAGCCCATCTCTTAAAATGCATATTCTAGACCTTGCTATTTTTCTAATTTACATGTTGGCAATTGTTGGGTTTGGAATTTCTTTTTCATTTAGAAAGAGGACTGCACAGGATTTTACGACCGGAGGAGGTAGGCTTCCTACTTGGACCATCGGAATGTCGATTTTCGCTACCTATGTGAGTAGTATCAGTTTTTTGGCTTTGCCAGGGAATGCCTATTCGACTAATTGGAATGGATTAGTTTTCAGCTTTTCAATTCCTTTGGCAGCCTGGATTGCAGTGAACTATTTTGTCCCTCTTTACCGAAAATTACAATGCGAATCCGCCTATTTCTACCTGGAGCAGCGGTTTGGAGCCTGGGCGCGAATCTATACTTCTTGTTGTTACCTCTTGACTCAACTTGCCCGTATGGGAGCAATTATGTATTTACTTGCTTTGCCAATGAATGCCTTATTGGGATGGAGTATACCCAGCATCATTATCTTGATCGGGTTTAGCGTACTACTATATGCGATGTGGGGAGGAATAGAGGCAGTTATTTGGACCGATGCCGTACAGGGAATCCTTTTAATCTTTGGTGCTTTGGCTTGCCTAGGAGTAATCTTCTTTGCAATTCCTGATGGTCCAGAAGCCGTATTTAGGATTGCAGCGGACGCAGATAAATTTAGCTTGGGTAGTTTTAAACTAGATTTTACCAGTTCTACCTTTTGGATGATTTTGGTCTATGGCCTATTTATTAATCTCCAAAATTTTGGGATTGACCAAAGTTATGTCCAACGCTACTTGACAGCCAAAAGTGAGGGTGAAGCCAAGAAAGCTACTTGGTTAGGAAGCCTCCTTTATGTACCCGTTTCCTTTGTTTTCTTTTTTATAGGTACAGCATTATTCGCTTACTATGAGTCATTTCCTAATTTGCTTCCCGAGGGAATAGTAGGAGATAAAGTATTTCCCTATTTCATTGTCAATCAACTTCCGGTTGGAATGACGGGGCTTCTTATAGCCTCGATATTTGCTGCTGGAATGAGTACAGTTTCCACAAGTATCAACAGCTCTGCAACGGTGATTCTTTCCGATCATTTTAGTAAATACATACACCCAAATCCATCGGAAAAGTTATCCCTCTGGGTATTGAGAATTTCATCACTTGTGATGGGAATCCTCAGCATTTTGGTTGGCTTGGCGTTTAATGGAGTCAGCAATACGTTAGAGGGTTGGTGGGCCCTATCTTCGATATTTAGTGGTGGAATTTTGGGACTTTTTCTTTTGGGATTAGTGTCAAAAGCCAAAAATCCTCAAGCAATTTTTGCTGTATTTTCTGGAGTTTTGGTGATCTGTTGGATGAGTTTATCGACAATTCTTATTCGAAATGGATTACCACAAACGCTATCCAATCCCCTTCATACTAATATGACCATTGTCATTGGGACGGTGACGATATTTTTAGTGGGCTTTGGCTTGACTTGGGGGTCAAGAAAATTAAGAACATGATTTATGCAAAGTCGCCGGCGTTATTTTTAAAGCAGTTTTTAAAATAGGATTAGCCTCAATTCTGGGAGTTAATCAAAAACGAACGTTGAAAGGGCGGTTAATCTTCAACGGCTTACCGTTACACCCAAGGCAGGGAGTAAGGCGGAATGGGTTATTTTTTTTATGTGGCTAAGATTCAAGCAAGTAATCTACAGTCAAGAATTGAATTTTTAAAATAAGCGAGAATTGGAGGGCCCATTATGCATCAAGGCGTGGCGATTGCGGACAAAAAAATCCCCTGAAAAAAATCTTTTCAGGGGATTTAGTAGTACTGATTGGAGAAATGGCCTTACTGCCCTACCAAGAAGATAGCGTTGCTTAGCAAGAGTTTGCCACTTTCCCAGAAGCCTCTGAAGATTGGGTTGTCCACAAAATAGACAACCTGTCCTCTTCCCTGAGATTCTGCGCCAATCACGAGGGATTGACCCATTTGGGATTTGATTTTGTAACCAATAAACCCTGTTCTGTAGGCATCGTTGGAAGCAATGATGCCGGCATTGGCACCTCCGCTAAGGAAGGCAAATCGGCTGGAGTTATTCTTAAGGGTGTAGTATTTTCCTCCGGTGCCGTAGCCAAGCGGATGTGTTTCGTCCATCTTGATTTCATAGATGGCTCCCGCTGTGCCCCCTGCAATTTCCAAGCGCTCGCCCTCGGTGTAAGGCTCCAAGCGCTCTTTCTTGGCTAGTTCCTGTCCAGCTTTCTCGGCAGCCTTTTTCTCATCTTCCGTGTCAAAGGTCTTCAATTTGAATCCTTCCTTGTTGGCAAAAAGGTTGACCGAGCCATCGATGGCAATCACCTTTCCTCCTGCCTTCACCCAGTCGTTCAACTTGGTTTGGGCGGATGCAGACAAGGCAGAACCAAATACGGATGGAAGAATGATCACATCGTATCTGCTCAAATCAGCATTGCCCATCGAAGCAGCATCTAAACTGCTAAGCGGATACTTTAAGTCTTTTTCGAAGAAGTGCCAAACTTCTCCAAAATTCAGGGAGGAAGTGCCTGTTCCGCCTACAAGGGCCACCTTAGGGGCTTGGATGACGCGTACAGTTGGCGAGCCAAAGTCCTTGCCCTGCTCCACGTAGCCTGTTTGGGTAGTGCTCAAGGTAATGCCCAATGCTGCGGCAGTTTCCTGCACCGTCTGATCAAAATTAGCCACCCACTCGTTGCCGCCTTTGGTGATCATCATCGTTCCGGCAGGGTAGGATTTTCCTTCCACAGTGAAGGGATATTCGGCGTAGCGAACGCGGATTTTTTTGTTGAGCAGCGCTGCTAGGAAGGCCGCATCTCGCGTACCCTGCCAAGGTGCCAAGTAGGCTACTGGTGTTCCAGTGACTTTTGCTGGAGCAGCCTCAGGCTTCTCGTAGGTTCCGCTTGGATCCAATCGGGTATCCAGTGCATAAGCTTTTACCCCATACGCATAAGGCATGGCCCAACTCGTGATGTCGTAGGTAATCGAATCGTGCAGCGCAGGGTTGGGTTCAAAGAGCACTTGGGCCAGTACAGATTTGGGCTGGTAGGCGGAGATGACGATGTCCTTGTCGCTCGTTGCGAAAGGAACTCCCGTCTTTCCACTTTGGTACTCGTAGCCTTTCAAGCCTGTTTTTGCAGTGCCTTTCCCGTACTGGATTCCGTTTTTGTCCAGTAATTCTAGCAATTTGGCGACCTGGGCTGGGTTGCTTTCGCCTTTGATCACAAAGCTTTTGTAGGTGCCTTTGGGAGCGGTAGCGTTGGTTTTGAAGTAGCGCTCAAACTCGCTTACCAATCGAGCCGAATGCTGGCTAGTCATCTCCACTGCAGAAAGTGCAGCCGTGTAGTGACCGGCAATTCGGCTACTCAAGGTGACGGTATCGCCGATGGCATTGTAGCCACCGATGCCGGCACGTCCTCCTCCACCTTGCTCGATGGTCATGCCAATGGCCCCATTGTACATCGGATAGGTATCGCCATAAGAAGGATATAAGAGGTCAAATCGCTCTTTGGTGAAGTAGAATCGACCCATTTGGTCGAAGTACTTCGCGGTATTTTTTCCAAAAATGTCTTGAAACTCATGCTGGAAAGGTGTCAACTGCTCGTGCAGGGGTTCTGCGGCAGGAGCCATGTAAAATGGATTGTCGATGCCTTGCTCGTGGAAGTCTAGGTGAAGCTGTGGCATCCACTGTTGGTACACCTTGAGGCGTTGCTGAGATTCAACTTGTACTTGCCAAGCCCAGTCTCGGTTGAGGTCAAAGAGGTAGTGGTTGGCACGCCCACCTGGCCAAGGTTCGTTGTGCTCCATGGACTGGATATCGGGCTGCAATTGGGTGTGCATCTTCTGGTTGTACCAGTTGGAATAGCGGTCTCTTCCGTCAGGGTTGATGGCTGGATCTAGGATGACTACTTGATTTTTCAACCAAGCTTGTACCTTGGCATTGTTGGGATCGGCCAGGGTGTGGAAGGTAGAAATGGCAGCTTCCATCCCTACAGATTCGTTGCCATGGACGTTGAAAGACATCCAGTTGATTGGAACCTGGGTGCTTGGCGTTCCGGAAAGAATGCCTGTTCGCTTTAGGTTGTCCGTACGGATCTGCTCGAGTCGAGCCATGTTTTCTGGACTCGCTAGGATGGCTAGGATGAGGGGTCTTTTCTCGTTGGTTTCCCCGTATTGGATGAGTTTGATGTTTGGATTTTGAGCAGCCACGTACTCAAAATAGTCCACCATGCGGTGGTGAGGAGTGAAGCGGTCGCCCGGTTTGTAACCGAGAAACTGCTCTGGAGTCTTGAGTTGGGCAAGTACGCTTCCCACAGAAAGCACAGCCACTAGGAGCGAAAAGAATAATTTTTTCATTTGGAAAATGGGTTTCGACGAGAAAGTTAACCGCTTTTGTCCATTGTAGTGTCACGGGATGCTGGAAAAGTGACGAATGGAAAGGAGCGGTTTTTAATTCACAGTAAAGGAAAGGCACAAAAAAAGGCAGACCTTTTTGGGCCTGCCTTGGGAATATATTAAGAAAATACTTAGGCAACTGCAGTGGCAGTTACCTCAATATTGCCTCGGGTAGCCTTAGAGTAAGGGCATACTTGATGCGCTGCGTCTACAAGCTTCTGCGCTTCTGCTAGGGAAGCAGCCTGAGGGATTTTCACCTCAATGTCTACGCCTAATCCGAAGCTTCCAGGACCATAATGGCCGAGGTGTGCTTTTACTTTGATTTCGGAATCTTTCAAGCTAGTGGTACCAGCTACTGCTGCCAAGGCACCGCCAAAGCAAGCCGCATAGCCCGCAGCAAAGAGTTGCTCAG
>CANHCD010000095.1 GCA_947458795.1 Cyclobacteriaceae bacterium
CTTGAAAATTTATGCAGAACGCAACATTTACTTGAGCAAGTAGTGTTGCATTAAATCGAACCCTCTTGATTAAGTTTTTCCTCATATTTCTTGGTGTTGGTTGGCTTTTGGGCCAACTGATTCGCTATTTCCTTCGATCCAAGCTTGCCCAGCTCGCCCGAAGGGTCAACGAGGCGGCCATGGAGCAGCAGCGTGCTCAGCAACAGGCGCAACGTCCCAAAGAGGGGGTTCATGTGGACTTCATTCCGAAAAAATCTCCTCAAAAAATGAAGAAAGACATCGAAGGCGGAGAATATGTAGATTATGAAGAAGTGAAGGATTAATCTTCACTTTTTTTATTGGATTCGGGTACACCAGTACAGCTTGTAGCCAGATGTAGTTTTGGTTCCAATTAAAAAATCCACCCCTCCATCTTTCAGGCCCAGTTTTTTCTTGAGTTCTTCCGCTCCAGTGCTGTAGTTACGACAGATTACATTGACCTTCCCTGAGGGAAAGAGGGTTTTGATTTCCTGCTTTTTTGGGCTGATTTCCTGTTTTACCTCAAAGACACGGCCTGGGATGCCCGACGTAAAGGTCTCGCTGGTGTAGAGGTGGCTATTTCTTTCCAGTTTTTTAAGACCATAGCGTTTGCCAAAGAGGTTGAATGCTCCTGCCTTTAAGATACCCGCTAGGGGTTCAACTAGGTAGTTGCCTGCTTCGGAAAACTGGGAATGCGCTTGTTCTTCGGCACTAGGTTCAAACTCAAAAGAGGGCATTTCACTCTCTAGATCAACCACTGAAATCATCCGTGATGCTCCTTTCCTGGCTTTTCCCCAATGGAGGAGTAGCTCCTTCACTTCGTTGCGAACTGATACTACCGTGATTTTTTGGATCTCTGGCAGCTCAGTCCAAGCCTGAGTCAGGTCTAGCATTGGGGAAACTTTTACCAGAATATTCTCGGACTTACTTTGCATCAACTCCCAGCCGTCAACTACATTCGGTTCGCAGTCTTGGAGTTTGTACAGCTTTTGATTGCCGCTTCCCCGTCGGGCGGGATCCGCATAAATCAGGTCAAATTGGATTTCCGTTTTTCTCAAGAAATCCAATCCATCCCCATTTATGAATTCAAACTTGCCTGGATGAAGTGTTTTTAGGTTATGTGTTGCGATTTCAAAAAGTTCGGTTTGTTGCTCACAATACACCCCTTTTTCAAATCCTTGGCTAAGCTGGTAAAAATCCACTCCAAAGCCTCCAGTAAGGTCAATGAAGCAATTTCCCGAGAGCCCTTCTAATTTGAAGGCAGCCGTTTGCTCCGACGAACTTTGTTCGACCGAGATGCTGGCAGGAAAGAGAAGCTTGAGATTTTTCGACCAGGTGGGTAATTTTTTGGCCGCTTTTTGCCGCGCTGCAATCTGCTGCACGGCCATTTTGAGGTCAAAAGCCACTTTCCCCTGGTACTTAAAAAGTAAACCTGCAGGATCTTCTTCTAGGTGATCCTGCACAAATTGGTGGAATTCAGCGGTATTGAATTCACTGAAGGGCATTAGACTAGTTTATTTTCTAGGAGGTATTCTGCGATTTGGACGGCATTCGTAGCAGCGCCCTTTCGGAGGTTGTCCGCTACGATCCACATATTTAGCGTATTGGGTTGAGACTCGTCTCTGCGAAGCCTGCCCACAAACACCTCATCTTTTTTGTGTGCATGAATCGGCATGGGATAAACAAAGTTGGCCGGATCATCCTGAACGATGATTCCAGGTGCATTTTCCAACAGGCTACGCACCTCGGCAAGATCAAAATCTTGTTTAAACTCTACATTCACTGCCTCTGAGTGCCCGCCCATCGTAGGGACGCGGACCGTAGTGGAGGTGACCTGAATGGATTCGTCGCTGAAGATTTTCTTGGTTTCCTTGATCATCTTCATCTCTTCCTTGGTGTAGCCGTTGGGTTGGAATACATCGATGTGTGGAAGGACATTCATGTCAATTTTATGTGGATACACCATCTCTGGCGTTTTCCCTTGGCGTTCTGCCATCATCTGATCTACTGCAGCCTTACCTGTACCTGTTACCGACTGGTAGGTAGAGACCACAATGCGTTTGATACCGTAGCGCTGACGGAGTGGCTCTAAAGCCAAGACCATTTGAATGGTAGAGCAGTTGGGGTTGGCGATGATTTTATCTGCAGCACCGATTTCTTTCGCATTGATTTCTGGGACGACCAATTTTTTACTTGGGTCCATTCTCCAGGCCGAGGAGTTGTCAATGACTACGGTGCCTACTGCTGCGAATTTGGGAGCCCATTCCAAGGAAGTACTTCCACCAGCAGAAAAAATTGTGATTTCAGGTTGAGCGGCTACCGCTTCCTCTAGGCCGATGATGACATGGGATTTGCCCATGTACTCGATGACCTTTCCCTTGGAACGTTCGGAGGCTACAAGGAGCAGTTGATCGTAGGGGAATTGGTGCTCTTGAAGCACTTCTAGGATTTCGGTGCCTACTAATCCAGTAGCACCCACTACAGCAAGTTTCATAGGTTGGAGGGGATTCGTTTTGAGTGCTCAAAAATACGGAGGCTTAAAACAATAATACAGTTCATTTAAAATTAATTTATGAGGCCTAGTTTCAATTTAGCCTGCTGTGGTTCGTGGACGGTCAGCTGTCGACGATTATCCGCAGTGTTTACCAGTTATTTTGAATAACTGATTGGATTGCGGATAAACCTATTTTATATTCACCTACTTTTTAAACTATACGACCATGTTTCTATTTTTTTGTAGAGCAGCATTTTTGCTCCTATTTTGTGTGTTTTCTTTTGGTTTTCCGACCTATTCTCAACCTCAAACGCAGGGATTCCAATCCCCATTTACGATTCAATCCTACCCACAGCCCTTTCTTCCTGGCTGGTATGCCAACGACCTAAGAGCTACCTCTTCTCGGGTTTTCCGCCTTGCAACGGGAGGAATCAATGGATCAGTTGCCTTGGCGGTACAGCCCATCAGCTCCTTCACTGGAAAGGTGTGGGTGCGATTGGCTCCCAAGGGAATGAGTAATCCTCGGGTTATTTTTTGGGCCAAAACCCTTAAAAATGGTACGGGGACTCGCCCTGCCTTGGTACATATTTCTTGGTCCACGAGTCTGGAGGGGAATTACCAGGAGCGGATGCTGCTGGGGCATGCCGCCCAGTTTCCCAATGCCAACTTGAATTTTAGCAGGTTCGAGCTTGAGGTACCAGCGGCATTTACTGGCTTGGAAGAGCTGTATTTACAACTAGAAATAGCAGTTGGGTCTGGGACGGGCAGTGCTGCACGCTGGGTCTTAGATGACTTTAGTTTGGAAGACTTGGTGGTGGATGAGGAGGTACCCAAGGTGTCCCTTGTCAAAGGATATGGCAAGCGAGAGGTGCTAGTGGCGTTTTCAGAGCGGATGGATCGCGTTTTTGCAGGGCTCACCCTGGCCTATCAGCTCGATGGGAGCAATCCTGTTGAGGCTCGGTTGCTCTTAGATTCTCTCGTCATTCTTCGATCGGAGATGGACCTAGAAGAAGACAAGGACTATGCCCTTTTCCTGCATCAGCTGCCCGATGTCAATGGCAATTTCCTAAAGGATACCTTAGTTAGGTTTAGGTATACAGACCCCAGTGCGCTCCGGTCAAAATCGGTGGTGATCAATGAAGTGATGCCAGCTCCACGAGTAGATCAAGACCTACCCTTTGTGGAATATGTAGAGCTTATGAATACGACTACCAAAGAGTTGCGCTTGTCGGGGCTAGTTTTTTCATCAAGCAGCACTGCCACGCCGCTGCCCGAGTATTGGATTTCTCCTGGGGAGTTTGTACTTATTTGTGCGGCTAGCCAAGCCCCTCTTCTCATGGGATTTGGTCCGGTATTGCCGCTTCCTGCCTTCCCTAGTCTGCCTAATTCTGGATCAGTCCTTCGTTTGGGTACTGCAGCAGGTTTGGAAATAGATCGATTGGAGTACCGAACCAGCTCTTGGGGAGGGAGTGAATTTGCAGAGGGCGGCTACAGCCTTGAGTTGCCAGATCCTTATTTCCGCTGCGAGGCTTCTGAATTCTTGCTTCCTTCCAAGGACCCTAAACGGGGAACTCCAGGCATGCAAAATTCGCTGTTCTCCCCAATCCAGGATCTGGGAACTTTACAGGTGGCCTCTTCATTTTTTAGAAGTGCTTCCCTGCTGGAGCTGGTGGTGAATCAACCTCTTCTTCCCTTGGCTAGCCTGGTTCCTTTCTCGATCACTCCTTCGTTGAGGATTGATTCTGCTTGGGTTTTTTCCTCAGGCCGAAGGATTGGAATTGCTTTGTCTAGCCCAGCAAGGACTAGTATGCCCTATGCCTTGAGGGCCACTTCGCTGAATCGTTGTGTGGGGGATCAGGCAGGATTTGAGGTGGAGGTGGTGCTTCCTGAGCCTGCGGGTAAGGGAGATTTGATTCTGAATGAACTGCTGGTGGACCCCAGGTCAGGCGACCCTAAATTTGTAGAAATCCACAACACCAGCACAAAATACCTAAGTCTAGAGAATTGGGCTCTGGCTAGTCGCAATGATGCTGGGGATCTCTACCAGCTTCGAGTTATCGGAAAGGAGGGGGATAAGTTGGCTCCGCAGACCTATTTATCCCTGACTGTCGACCCGGAGCGACTCCGACTGTCCTATCCCCAGTCTGCTGCTGGCAATTTCCTCAAAATGGCCAGCCTTCCTAGCATGCCGATTGGCGCTGGGCTTGTGCTTCTTCTTTCTTCTGAGCGGCAGGTGGTAGATTCCCTTCCTTACCGGGGAGAATGGCACCACCCTTTGCTTCGCACCACCAAGGGAGTTTCATTGGAGCGGGTCTCTCCCGTTTTCCCGGCCTATATCCCTTCTACCTGGCAATCTGCATCCAGCAGTCAAGAATATGCTACACCAGGAAGGAAAAATTCCACAGCACTGTCTCTAGAGCTCGGGCCCGAGCTCTTTACCCTTTACCCTTTGATATTTGACCCAGGGGGAGGTAGTGGGCCTAGTCAGGTCAGCATCACCTATTCCTTAGAGCAAAATGGTTGGATGGGTACATTTACGATCTACTCGGCTGCAGGACGTGAAGTTCGAGTGCTTGGGCAGAATCAGATTTTGGGAACTTCGGGGATTATTTCTTGGTCGGGAACAGATGCCACCGGGAGCAGGGTGCCGCCAGGATATTACATTTTTGTTGCGCAACTGTTTGATTTGAGTGGCAGGGTCAAGGTCGTGAAGAAGGCGCTTGTGGTGGCTTCTCCTTTGTAGAGGTTTTTACCAATACTTTCGGCTATTTGGAGAATTTCAATGGTTTTAGGAACGGTGGATAATCCGCCCTTTGTTTTGGTTTTCTAAAAGAGTACTGTATTTTAGGGGATTATTTTTCAAGGTAGTCTCAATAGTGAATCTTAAATCACGAAATGTATGAGTAAGGAAGAAAAAACCGCTTATTCCAAGGATGAGCTGAAGGAATTCGAAGAGATCATCCTTCACAAATTGGCCTTAGCGAAGGAAGAGCTTCAATCCCTGAAAGAGACCTTAAGTAAAAAGAACGACAGCGGCACCGACCATACCTCTTCAACTTCCAAGCTGTTGGAAGATGGGGCGGATACCTTGGAGCGAGAAAGCATGAATCAATTGGCCGCAAGACAGCAAAAGTTTGTGATCAATTTGGAGAATGCATTAATCCGGATCAAGAATGGTACCTATGGGGTTTGTGTAGATTCGGGCAAGTTGATTTCAAAGGAAAGGCTGAAAGCTGTGCCACATACCATGCATTCTATCGAGGCCAAGTTAGCCAAGAAGTAAGGTGGATTTTCTGCATCGCCATATTGAGGCCTTGATTTTTTGTGCCCCAGAACCGCTGGGGGTTAATGAGATGGTTTCTTGTTTATCTGAGATGTTTGGTGCTGTGGTGCCAGCAAAGGATGTGGAGCTTGCTTTGGCAGACCTTTGCGCTAAATATGGTGAACCCGAGTTTTCCTTTGCCTTGGAGAAGTTGGGTGGAGGGTATCAATTTTTGACCAAACCTGCCTACCAGCCAAGCATTAGTATTTTACTTCGACAAAATTCTCATAAGCGTCTTTCTACGGCTCAATTGGAGACTTTATCCATCATTGCATACAAGCAGCCGCTTACTAAGGGAGATGTGGAGCAGATTCGAGGTGTCTCTTGCGATTATTCGCTCCAAAAATTATTGGAAAAGGAGCTAATTGAGATCAAAGGCAAATCGGAAGGCATTGGAAGACCGTTGATTTACGGTACTTCTCAGAAGTTTATGGATTACTTTGGGATCAACTCTATTCTAGATTTGCCGCAACCCAAGGATTTTTCTCAGCCTGAGCACCATATTGGTGAAGCGAATGGTTAACCGAGTTTGGTAACCTTCGCAAGTCTAGACACTAAATATTTTTTTCCAGTCTCCAGTTCCTCGCAAAGGATTCGAGTGCGCCTTGTTTCGCCTTTTTTAAATTTCCTGCCTGCAAGTTCAAAATGGGTGTGAGTGGCCAAGTCAGCCAGAAAAAAAGTAGTCCTTTGTTGGGTCGCCACATCGTACTTGCTCATCTCTTTCATAAGGAAGAGGTCTCGAGCGGAGCTAGCGGAAGGATTTCGCATGTGCAGTTTTAAGGGCACAAGGATATCTCGAGGGAAGATGGATTCATTAAGTAAGGGATCTAGCAGCTGCTTAAACTTAGCTTTCCATTCAGGCCCATGGGGAGCATGGGCAGTGCCATGTTGAGCAAATGCCCGTAGGTGGGCGACCTCATGGATTAAGGTCAGTAGAAACTGGTAGGGATTGAGGTCTAAGTTGAGGGTGATGGTTTGGATGGATTGGTCTCTCCGAAACCGAAAATCTCCTAGTTTGGTATTTCTAGGCTTTTTAACAAAAAAATGGAAAGGGCTTTCTTCCCAAAGTTGAAGACAATAGGGAACTGCGCTTTCGGGAATATGCCTGCGAAATAGACGAAGGAGCTCTGGTGAGGACATTTTAGGGCACAAAAAAAGAGTTCCGATCCATCGGAACTCTTAATTTTTTCACGCTTGGTGTGATTACTTAGCTGGAGCAGCAGCAGCAGAATCTGCAGCAGCTTGTGCAGCAGCAGCAGCAGCAGCAGAGTCAGCAGCAGCCTGAGCAGCAGCAGCCTCAACAGCAGCGATAGAATCAGCAGCAGCAGCAGCAGCGATAGAATCAGCTGCAGCTTGCTCTTCAGTTGACTTTCCACCGCAAGAAGCAGTAGCGATCAAACCAGCGATTGCGAAAATTGCAAATACCTTTTTCATTTGTTATGGTTTTCTTAATTACAACACAAATGTACTAGTATTA
>CANHCD010000096.1 GCA_947458795.1 Cyclobacteriaceae bacterium
AAGCGTTTGTTCTACCTCTAGCCTACTCTTTAAGTGCCGCGAAAGATGTTCTTCGGGTTCATCGGGAATCAATCCCCCCAGATAAATGATTTGCTTGATTCTCGCTATCTCCGCTGCACGACTAAAGTTGTCTGCTAGAATGAGGTCCGTATCTTCAAAGCTCCCTTGATTCAATCGGGTGGAGGCAGACATGGAGTGCACGAGGTAAATGGCAACATCTACACCTCGGAGGGCTTCGGCGGTGGAAGTAATCGAATACAATTCCACCTGTCTCCATTCCACCTCAGGATAGGGATTAGACTTGACCTTACCTCTGCTCAGTCCGATCAAGTGGTAGTTTTCTTTGTACTGCTCAATAAACCAACTCCCAATGTATCCACCTGCACCTGCTAGAGCTACAGTGATTTTTTGTGAAGCGGGTGATGGAGAAGTAGAGCTAGACATAATGGAAGAAGTTACTATGCTAACTCAATGGGAGATCGAAAGTTTGGATCACTTTATTTCCTGGCCAGTTCCAAAGCTTTTGTCGTGGTAAAATACTTGGTTAGCGTATTGGGTATTTCCCATGCTGGCAAGTTGCCAGAACGCAGGTAGTCCAAGTACTTGGCGGTCACCTGCGCAAAATGTGCCTCGTGCCCGTTGTGGTACTGAGCAGGAACAAGGATTTTGTATTCCCCAGAAGGCAGCGCCTCCAGATCTATCCCCGGATAGCTTGCTTGTAGCCTGTTCCGAACTGCCTGAGTAAGTTCCTTTGAATCCCCTTGAAGCAATTTCACATAAAGCACAGGTCGGTAGCCTTCCTCTTGGCCTTGGCGGATGATCAAGTTGGCCTTAGTGCCACGCATCAAACTGAAGTGAGTATCGCCAGTACCTTCTGGGGCTTGAAAATCCCACACTACGCGAACCTTGGCATGCTTTCCTTTTAGGGTGTATTGGAATTCTCCGTTGCTAAAGACCTCCAGCTTGTCCCCATTTAGGTATTTCATTAGAGGTTCTGAAAAAGTTGCTTTTTGGGTTGCCTGCGTAAATTGATTCAAACCCAAAGCTGTAGGCCAAATTTTGGAATCGTATACCTGAATATCGGTAGTATCCAATACCTCATTGGGGAAAGCTTCCCATTGGATCAGGTCTACAAGATGCGTAGTCACATCAACGATGCCGGTCCCTTCTTTTTCCACATCAAAAAACCAGTCGGGCCGCACCAAGGGAACACCCGAAACAGATTTGTAAAAATGGTGTACCGACTCCTTGGTGATCGCAGGATCTGCTGAAGTGCCATTTTCTAATTCTCCGAAGACCTCTGGGATCATCGATAACTCCCGCTGCAGTAGTGTCGTGATTTCAAATCGCTCGGTCATCATGTCGAGCAGGAGCAACTGTTTCTGCTCAGCCATCCGAAAAGCTTCTTTTAACTTCTGATAGCCCTCTCCATCGATCACTAGGGGCTTATCGGCATACACATGAATTCCATTACGAATCGCCCCAAGAATGTAATCTATTTTTTGATCGTTCTTTCCAGCGACTACCATCACATTTCCTGGCTTTTGAACGAACATTTGCTCCAAAAAAGCTGCGCCGGTATATCCCTTGATTTTCCAAGCTGTTGGAGACTCCGTACGGCTGTTGTAGCCTTGAATGCGCGCTAGATGATCCTTCAGTTCAGCTCCCTCTGGCGCAAATATGTGCAGCGTAGAATCCACTTCAGGGTACATGGATTTGTGGACCAATCCGGCATGAAAATGTCCAGGGTCCAAGGTCATGAACCTTATTTTTTCTTCTGGTTTGATCGTCATTTTTGTCACTAGTTTGGTACTGCAAGACGAGCCCAGAAGGGTTATAAAAACCAGAAAACGCACATAATTGGGCACCATGAGTAGGTTCGATTAGTCTATTTACGGTTGGCCATGACTAGGTCTGTTCCCCAAGGTCTTCGCTGGCTTCGTTTCAGGTAGGTATTTGCTTCAGGATCGTTGACAAACTCCTCTGTTGCAGAATTCCATTCCAGCTTTCGGCCCATTTTCATCGCAATGTGGCTAATCAGGCAAACCGAACAGGATCGATGTCCAATTTCTACGGGAGATAGCAATTCAGCTTTTCCCTGGATGGCATCCAGCCAGTTGCCATGGTGGGACGAACTACGGGTAAATCGCAATTCATTCTCTCCAAAAACAGTTTGCAAAAGTTTAGGATCAGAAGCATCCAAAGCCTTCGCATTATTCCCTTGTGCCACTGGATCTGAAGTCGAAGCCACATAGCTTCCTCTTGAAACCCAAATCCATCCCTCCGTTCCTTCGTATCGAATGCCGTTGGGGTAGCTTCCTGAGGTCAGCATCACCACGCCATTGTCATAGGAAGCCTTCACCATAAAGTCGCCATGCACATTCCATAATCCGGATCTTGGAAACTCAGCTACAGCCTCGATGTACCTAGGGCCTACCAATTCGGTATTCATTCCCCAAGCAGCAGAGTCAAAGTGATGCTGCCCCCAACCGGTAATCATGCCCGCACCGTAATTTTCGTGACGCAGCCAACCAGGTCTACCGTAGTCGTTTTGTGGATGTACCCCGATTTCGGTGTAGGAAACTTCTGGAGTGGAGCCCAGCCACATGTCAAAATTCAAATTGGCAGGCACCGGCATTGCAGGAGCTTCAGGGCCGGAAGGATCACCAGGCAAACCAATTCGAACAGTATGCAGCTTTCCTATCCTCCCATTTCTCACCAATTCCGCTGCCAAGCGAAATTGCTCACTAGACCGCTGCTGCGTACCAAGTTGCAGCACCACACCGGTTCGTTGGATTACTTCCACCAGTTGCCTTCCTTCATGGATGGTCAAAGAGGTTGGTTTTTGAAGATAGACGTGCTTCCCTGCAAGAGCTGCCTCCATGGCGGGCTGTGAATGCCAGTGGTCAGGGGTAGAAATAATCACCGCATCGATCTCCTTGCTTTTAAACAAGTCACGGTAGTCTCCTACTTGCTTTACATCCAGATAAGGGCTTCCCATTTTTTGGGTGTAGTGGTCCTCAATAAATTGCTTTCCTTCGGCCATCCGCTTGCTATCCAGATCGGATACAGCCACTATGCGCGCCACATCATGCTTCCAAACTCCAGGCAAATCATGATCTCGCGCAATTCTTCCGCAGCCGATTTGGGCAATCTGAATTTTGTTGCTGGGTGCATTTTTCCCGAGCACAGAAGCAGGAACAAGCGTTGGTATCCCAAATGCTGCTGTTGCTAGGGCTGTTTTTTTCATAAAATCTCTTCTTTCCATGGATTTGGTTTTATTTCACAAAGGACTTCCAATAATTTTCGGCTTCTTGAACAGTCAATTCACCGTCAAATACAAGCATTCGGTAGGTCAAACTGTAGCGCTTACCTGGCTGTATCTCCCAAGAAGTATGGCGAATGGGGCAAAATTCAATAAACACATTCCCCTTTCCCTCATATTGTCCAGGAGGCCATACCCGCAGTGGTTCGGGATGGGCTTGATTCGTGTTGTGACTCATAAATAGGATTCCACTTTTCCCCGAGGAATGTTCCGACTGCCCTGTAACCAAGATCCAACGCGCATTGGAACCATCAGCTGTAGCTCGGTCCTTGCCCTCTGAAGTAAGGATGGTGCTGTTGGCATCTCCCCAAACCTCAGTGGCACGGAATCCAATTCCACCTCCATAGCGGTAATCGTCTAGTAGAATTCCTCCTGGAATGGTAGTTTGCAAGGTGCTGGTGTAGTCCACGAGGTAGCGTCCCTTATCGGCAGGCTTCACCTTGATGCGGAGATCTTCCTCCATCGCTATTTGCGATGCTGCTGAAGCTTTTAGATCGACGTGGTGCTGCCTTACCGTCAATTCTGCTGCGCCTCCAGCTTGCTTCTTGGAGAGGACACGAGAGAAATCAACCCGACCCTTTTCATCCCCTAAATTCCAAAAATCAACCTCTTTTCCTCCTATCGTTGCTCGAGCATAGGGCCCCCAAATTCCATAGTGGTGGTAATGATCTTCTGGCTGAATCCTACTTAGAATTTGTCCACTTGGGGATTGAATCGGATGAATAAATCCAGATTTACTGTAAGCTTCCTTTATTCCAGAGGGAACGGGCTCTTTGGTCATTTGGTAGCTGAGCACTAGCTTCCCATCCAAAAAAAAATCCATCCCTTTGGAAGATTCTTGAAGGGTTACTTGTTGGGAGTATGCCTGAAAAATAAATACAAGGGAAAAGAATAAAAGAAGGAAGATCTTTTTGAAACGCATAAGAAATTCAGGTTATTGGGCTTTGAGATTCAATATAGGGTATATTGAATCAATATGTCAATCATGCGTATCAAAACTATGTGTAAAAAACTACTATTCGGTCTGTCAATTCTTCTTCTTTCAAATTTGACTTTTGGTCAAGATTTGGCAATTGTTCCATTAACCCAAGCCTGGAAACAAAAAATAGAAGCACTAGCCCCCTCCCAAACCCGGTTTCCAAGTACTTCAGCAAAGAAAATTCTCCTTTTTTCATTGCACACCGGTTTTGAACATTGGGTCATCCCCCATACCGAAGAAGTATTCAAAATACTGGGTTCAAAATCCAAGCAGTTTGAGGTAACCGCAAGCAAAGACATCCACCAATTTGAAAAGGAATCCCTCTCAAATTACGATGCCATCGTCTTGAACAATACCTGCTCCAAGCCCGACCATCGCCATCTCTTTTGGGATCAGCTGCGCGCAGAATCCACACTTGATTCAGCAATAGTCATGGCAAAGGCACAAGAGCTTGAATCCAACGTCATTGAATTTGTGAAAAAGGGAGGAGGTCTTCTCCTGCTGCATGGAGGAATTACCACCTTAAATAATTCCCAAAAATTCAGCGAACTGGTAGGCGCAAGCTTTGATTACCATCCTCCTCAGCAACTGATCCAGGTGAAATTGGAGAACCCAAACCACCCCTTGGTTGCCGCATTTCCAAAAGATGGTTTTTCGCATGTGGACGAACCTTATTTCTACAAGAATGCCTATTCAAATTTGAATTTTACACCGCTGCTTTATTTTGATAATGTTCAAATACACAGTCAGCGAGCCAATCAAGAACTAAAAAGTGGTAAAACTTATGTCGCCTGGATTCGCCCTGAGGGAAAAGGAAAAGTGATGTACATTGCTCCCTCCCACAATGCCCAAAGCTTTGAAAATCCAGCACTGCTGCAGTTTTTCCTAGATGGCTTGCAGTATGTGGTTGGGGATGTCAACTGTGATGAAACACCAATAAAAAAATGAATTGATCGCCAGCAGGAAATACTCAATTGAATAGCGCTTCCTAAATCAAGTTTTTGCCAATGGGTAAATTTTTACCAACTTTAAACATGGAAAATGACAGCCTTGAATCCCTCAGCGCATTTTTAGAAGAACCTATTTTTCTACTTGAGGAAGATCAAAAAAGTATAGCAGCAGCGCTACAGGTTTCTGTTGGATGCGAAGTCGCACCGGCTGAAGTACTGAATACCTCTATTTCTTCAAGGGAAAATGTCGCTACTGATTCGCTAACACCTACGGATCAGGAAATCAAATTGGAAGCAGTTGAGGAACCAATCCCTATAAAAGGTAATTTTTCAAAGGGCATATTGGTGATTCATGAGGAGGCTAACCTCAACGCAGAGGTGATGGACATGCTCGTCAAAATGCTCAATGCATGCGGACATTCCATGTCGGAGGTCGGTTTGCTCGCTGCAGAAAACTTAGAAAATCGAAGCCTAGAGGAATTTAAAGCATTAAATGCCCATGTAGTGCTCAAATTTGGACGCATCAAACACCCGATCAACCAACTTCCCATCAATTCATATGAAATCCATACGGAAGAAGAAACAGAATACCTGTTTGCTGATGCACTTTCTTCCATTGCCGAGGATAAGGGATTAAAAAGACAACTTTGGGGAGCACTCCAGCTCCTTTTCAACTTAAGCAAAGGAACCAAATGAACAATTCACAACTAAAATGGGCGAAGCGGTTTAAGTGGATTAGTTTGGCCGAAGGCCTGTCCTTCCTCCTTCTGATTGGAATAGCCATGCCCTTGAAATATGGATTTGACATGCCACTTGCCGTGAAGTACTTAGGCTGGGTGCATGGAGCATTATTTATGGTTTACATTTATGTGGTATTTCCAACTGCCATAAGTTTAAAATGGACCTTTACGCGTACTTTTTTTGCACTAGTTGCTGCAGTTTTGCCATTTGGCCCCTTTATTTTTGACCGCAACTTAAACAAGAGCCAACAAACTAAATTTTGAAATGGCTCTAATCAGCAAAAAAAAGATAATCTATCCGATTGGAGCTGGTTTAAGACGCTACCTCACGCAGTACGGCCGAGAAGTGAATATCCCAATTCACTACCATGAGCTGCTCCGATATACCAACTCCATTGCACTTTACGATTCAAAGGAACAAGACACCTACTGGGAAACTGTCTTTTATGAGCAAAGTGATCGGGAAGAAATCCACCAGAATGTAAAGAAAATTTATGCTTTGCTTAAGGCAGGCGGGGATCTTTCGGTGATGGAGCACCTGTACATAGACCGAATTGATCTCTGTGTATATGGAAATACGCAACCTTTTCGGGTGCGCATGGTCAATCGCATCAACGACAACTTTGATTATTTCTACATCAAAAATGCAGACGCCTCACGGGTGTATGGCTTGGAATTGGAAGATCTTCTTTCCCCAAATCGAATTAGTTACCTCGTACATCAAAACACGCTCATTGAGGAGCATATTGCGGGAATCCCTGGGGAGAAATTTATGCGACTGCACATGTCTGATCCCAATCTCAACCCCATCCGATTGGCGAAGGAATTTGTAAAATTCAACGAACGCTGCTTCGTTCGCCTGCTTGGAGACATGCATTCCTCCAACTTTGTCATCGATGTCACTCCAGATTTTGAAGAAACGCATTACCGCATTCGTGCCATCGACTTTGATCAGCAGTGCTACGAAGCAAAAAAATCCATCTACCTACCCCAGTATTTCAAAGAAAATAATGCCTTGATTCAATTGGGGATGGATGTGATCACACCCGAGTCAATGCGTCAATACCAGCGTGAAGAACGCTCGCTCATTGCTACACGAGTGAAGTCCTCACATTCCGAATTGGAAGACATTCTTCAAACCATGGAAAAGGACCAGCTCGCACCTAAATCCCATGTGGATCAACTAAAAAACGAACTCGCCAAGCATTACCAAAGCAAGGATTTTTTGAAATGCAACTCCATGGGTGAAATTTTAAGGAAAAGTCTTTCCTTAGTTTCACGTTAAATGAACTTGTGAATTAGAATAAATAT
>CANHCD010000097.1 GCA_947458795.1 Cyclobacteriaceae bacterium
CACGATGATTCGAGCCCCTTTGGCACATCCTGATTGCTCCAGCTGCTCTATGATGCTAGGAAAAAGTACGGGCGGGATAGCCAAGTAATGCGTAGGGTTTTGGGCGCTGCCCAAACCTACTCGGATGCGTTGAAAGGTATGTGGGTCGGTGTAATCACCTCCTACAAAGGCGAGGAGGTGAAGGAATTTGGCAAAGGTTTCTTCTTCAAATTGCCCATAACGCTGGATGCTTTCTTTGGCGCGGAGTTGCAATTTTTCCAAATCATAATCTCCGCGAGCCACGCCAATGATCGGTGCTTGCAGTTGGCCACGTTTGACCATGAGAAAGAGGGCTGGAAAAATCTTTTTGAAAGCCAGGTCGCCAGTGGCCCCATAAAATACCAGCGCGTCTGAATTTACTTGAGCCATACGGAAATGAATCGAATTCGGGTAAAAAGGTTCGGTTTTAAAATGGATTTACATCTGGAGCTGGTCCTAGATTGTATATTCTTGTTCCCAGAGGCGGAAGCCACCAGTAAGGGCATTTTTGTTGGAACCCAGTCGGCAGTTCGCTGGGAGCTCTTCCAAGTACTTTGAGTTGCCACCTCCGAGCACAATTTCATCAGGCTGGAAGCAATTTCTAAATTCTTCAATGGTCTCGTAAACCCATTCCTTCCACTGCTTTTTACCTTCTTCGATCAGGGCCGCGTTGCCTACATGTTGCTCAAAGGTGCTGTTGCGGAAGGGGAGGTGTCCGCCTTCCAAAGGTAGGATCAGGTGTTCGTAGACCATCGCTGTTCCTAGGCCAGTACCGAAACCCATAAATAAAAGTTTGCCTCCTGCGTAGCTGCCTAGTGCCTGCATGGCAGCATCGTTGATTAATTTGACTGGGCATCCGAAGGCAGCAGCAAAGTCAAATCCTTTCCATCCTTTGCCCATATTGACCGGGTCGGAAACGATTTTTCCATCTTTGACCACGCCTGGGAAGCCAATGGATACCACTTCAAATTGCCAGCCTGCTGCCGTAGTTGCTTCATGAACGAGGGGATAGAGTTGCTCCGGAGTGAAAGCCGCACCTGAAGGAATCTTGATCCGCTCCGACTGTCCTGTGGCGAGCAATTTGAGGTTGGATCCACCTATATCGATGACGAGTACATTCATGCTTGAGCTGGGTATGGGGCTGTTTTTTGGTTTTACTCCTTAAAATAGATCGGAATTAACTTCCGAGGATAAAGATACTATTTCCCCGCTGGCAACCGAATAAAATTTTGTTGTTTTTTATTAGAAATTGTGGTCCATGGCTGACGGTCCACCGTCAATTGTGGTTTGACTACGATTTGTAATAATGTTTACAATTAGCTGTCGTCCGTCAACCGTGGACTGTTGACTAAATGAATCACTTTTTCAATTATCTTTACCCTTCTTTATTCCTGACTTCTTTTGCGGCAACAGTGGTTTTCTCTAGCTTAACTTTCCTTTATTTCTTTTTACCGCTTTCCATTGTATTCTATTTTGCATTCAAGAACATACGCGTTCAGAATTTTATCCTCCTTGCATTCTCCTTTATTTTTTATGCGTGGGGCGAACCGGTTTGGGTAATTCTGCTCCTCTTCTCTGGGCTCTTGGATTACTTCAATGGACTTCTTATCGACAAATTCCAAGAAAATAAGACCGTTCGACTGGTAGCATTACTCAACTCCATTGTCATCAACCTCGGCTTACTTGCCACCTTCAAGTATGCTGATTTTATCATTCAAAACACCAATTTCCTACTCGGAACCTCCTTTACGGAACCCAATATCCTACTTCCAGTAGGGATTTCTTTCTACACCTTCCAAACGCTATCCTACACCATTGATGTGTACAAAGGGGAGGTGAAAGCAGAAAAAGACCCCATTGATTTTTTGATGTTTGTCAGCTTATTTCCCCAGCTGGTCGCCGGACCCATCGTCCGCTATGCAGAAGTGGCTGCACAAACGCGCGTACGACCTTTTGATTGGTCATCTGTAGCAACAGGCGTCAACCGATTTTGCCTGGGTTTATTCAAAAAGGTGGTTTTGGCCAATAGCGTGGGCATTTTAGTGGAGAAATACTTGCAGGTCCAATTCTATGATCTGTCTACCCCTGAAGCCTGGTTTGGCATCGTGCTATATTCCTTGCAACTCTATTTTGATTTTTCGGGCTATTCCGATATGGCCATCGGCCTAGGACGGATCTTTGGCTTTACCTTTCCCGAAAACTTCCGGCATCCCTATGCTGCTACTTCCGTTGCTAATTTTTACCAGCGCTGGCACATGACCCTCGGACGATTCCTGAGGGATTACGTGTACATCCCGCTAGGAGGCAATAAAAAGCACCAGATCCGCAACATCCTCGTGGTCTGGTTTCTTACCGGGCTCTGGCACGGTGCAAGCTGGAATTTTGTACTCTGGGGCCTCTTTCTGGGGGTATTTATGGTGATTGAAAAAGTGCTCAAGAAATACTTCGATCTCCTGCCTCGTTTTGCGCTCTATGCCTATGCCTTGTTGGTGGTCAACTTCAGCCGCTCCTTTTTTTACTTCGATGATTTTGAGAAGTTGGGCATTTTCTTGGGGAAGCTCTTTTATTCCCCAAATTACATCGGTGCGGGCTGGGGCTCTGACCTTGCTTCCTATGCCTTCTTGTATGTGGTAGTGATCCTATTCTGCATCCCTTGGGATGAGATCTTCCCAAAAAGCAGCAGAACAAATGAAGTTGCTAGCCGGTACTACCGCGGGTTTTCACTTGGAATCAACTTGTTGTTTCTGCTTCTAGCCACTGCTTTAATTGTTGACGATACCTACAATCCATTCATTTACTTTAGATTCTAAGATGCGAAAGAAGTTAGAAATCGTACTGGTATTTGGATTGATAGTTGGCATCGCCCTGCTGTTTGTGTTTGGCCCAAAGGAAAAAATATCCCTTTCGGAAAAGCGAACCCTTGCCACGCTGCCCGCCTTGACCTGGGATACCTATATTTCTGGCGACTTCAGCAAAGGCATTAATTTGTACATCAACGATCATTTTCCATTTCGGGCAGAAGCCGTACGCTTGACCGAAGCTTTTCGATACAATTTGGGTTTTCGACTCCCAAACCAAGAAAAGATCGTGGTGGTGGGCAACCCAAAAAAGATCCAAGTGCCAACTGCAGACAGCGACTTGGATTCGTTAGCCCAAAAGACCTATTTGGAGGGTTTTGAGGAATTTGATGCTGGGAGCGTATTGATTTTGAATGGGAAGATCTACACCCAAAATACCGGGGACCCAGCCATCTCCCCGTATTTTGCAAAGATGCTGAATGTGTATGCAGACTCGCTTCGGGGAAAAGCGCGGGTTTTCTCTGCTGTGGCTCCCTTGTCTTCTGCCTTTATCCCCTTGCCAAATTACGAGCGCTATGCCTTGCGAAACGAGAAAACTCTCCAAGCCATTCAAACTAACTTAAACCCTGAAGTGTATTTTGCAGATGTGATGGGGGAGATGAACCAGCATTACAACGAATACCTCTGGTACGGCAGTGATCACCATTGGACTGGTTTGGGTGCCTACTATGGGTATGTGGCCTTTTGCAAGTCGGCAGGGATTACTCCTGTGCCGCTGAGTAACATGGAAAAGAAGGAGCGGAAAGGGTTTTTAGGAACACTTTACGAGCTCACCCGAGACCAATCCGTCCGGGACAATCCAGATCATGTGGAAACCTACATTCCACCCGGAATCGAAACCAAGGCGGTATATTACAATGCCTATGACTTCAAGTATCCTCAGCTCAGCAAGGTATTTTGCAATTCGCCAAACTACTCCGCCTTTATCTGTGGGGATACACCGCTGATGAAAATAACCACCAATGTAAAAAATGGTAAAAAAATCGCCGTTGTCAAAAATTCAATGGGAAATGCGTTTGTGGTGTATTTAATTAGCCACTACGAACAAATCTATGTAGTGGACTTCCGATATTCCAAACACAACCTGCTGAAGATTATGAAAGAGGCGCAAGTGAATGATTTGGTTTTTGCCGTCGGCATGTATGCTGCAGTATCTCGAGGGACGATTGGGATGATGCGAAACCTGGCGTATCAGAAAGATCAAGACTACGATCAAGTCTTAAAGCAAGAGGAGGCCCAACGGATTTTGGATTCCATCAATGGGGTCCAAGACTCTGTAGTGGTTCAAAATCAAAACTGATTTTTTAGTTATAATTGGTAAAGCTGGATATGAAGCGTCGAATTGGATTGATTTTAGTCTCTTTGTTTTTGGCAGGGCTGTTTTCGGTGCAGGCGAGCTATGGTCAAGACTCCATTCCCGTTATCGAGCGGCTCAAAATCGATACCACCTATGCTTTTCTCCAATATCCCAGCCTGGCCACTGCGCAAAAGCTGACGAAGCTATTCAGCCAAGCAAATGAAAATCGCCTGGTAGTCTTTCATTTTGGGGCGAGTCACATCCAATCGGAGGTAGTCACTACGGAAGCGAAGGCATACCTCCATGAAAATTTTGGAGATGCGGGTCCAGGGTTTCTATTTCCTTTTTCTGCAGCCAAAACCTACGGCAGTATCAACTACAAGACCAGCCATACGGGCACTTGGGCCTCGGCCAAGAGTTTCCAACCTAACCCCAAAATCCCCTTGGGCGTACGGGGGATGACGGTCGAAACCCGCGATCCAGATGCCAGCTTTACCCTTACTTTTCCCAGCCCACTTCCCAAAGAGGAGTACGAGCTGCTGTTGTTTTTTGACAACAACTCCCAAACCCCCGATTTTAAATTGTCTGTAGGGGAGGTAGACTGGGTGGTAGACGAGGCCCTCAGGACTGCCAATGCAGGAAAGAACTATGTGAGGATCCCCATTACGCAGGAGATCGCACGACTTCAGGTCAAGATGCTGCCCAGTGAGAAGGCAGGCATGCTATTCCGATTTTATGGGATGAGCTTGGAGAAAAAGGATAAAAGTGGGGTGCTCTACCATTCCTTGGGGGTAGGAGGTTCCCCTTTTGAGGCAATATTAAATCTCGAAAAATTGCGAGAGCAGTCCGAGATCTTACTGCCTGATCTGGTGGTTTTGGATTATGGTACCAACAATATCTTGTACGAAAATAAGGTGGCGGAGAACCTTCCCAAAAACGTATCCAAGGCCATTTCCAACTTTCGTACAATCAATCCAGAGGTGGTGATTGTGTTGACTGCTACACAGGACCTCTTTTACAAGGGGAGGCATATTGATGCAGGGATTGACTTTGCTCGGGTGATGGATTCGCTGGCCAGAGTCAACGAAGTGCTGTTTTGGAATTACTACGACCTCTCTGGTGGCTATGGGCAAATCAAAAACTGGGAGCAGGCCGGTTACGCCCAAAAAGACTACATTCACTTGACTAGCAAGGGCTACCGTCTGAAAGGCTATTGGTGGAATGCTTCCATCCTGAATACACTAAAGTTTCATGGCGATCATCCAAGCCAAGAAAGTCTGCAGCTACCGCTCAAAAACTACGATGCGCTCAAGGAGCAGCTTCGCCTGGCCAGTCAAGCGGCCCAAGTCAGCTCATCTGGCAGAAGCAGCTACAAGGTAAAGTCTGGAGACACGCTCTCCGGGATTGCGGCCAAGTTTGGTGTCAGAGTTTCAACTCTAAAAAGATTGAATAACCTTAGAAGCGACCTGATCCGTATTGGGCAAACCTTGAAGATTCGATAGTAAGCAGCAAGTATCAAGTAGTTAGTATCAAGTACCAAGTACCTGCCTGGCGGCAGACAGGCAATGTACCAGGATGTATCTGAGGCAAGAGACGAGATGCAAGAGACCTGCCTGCGGCAGGCAGGTTAGACTCATTTCGTAGTGAAAGGAGATTTGTGTCCAAAAGAGATTAGATCTTTTCCACTTTTCAAGTTTACTTCTCTAAATTTTTAAGGGGAGCACAGGGGTTGATTCCCTCCCGTATCCGCCGCGGCAGACGGGACAGGCTATTTTTAAGGGAGAGTTTACCAAATGCTCCTCAGTATAGTGTTTATGAAATTGAATTTTTGATTTTACTTCTCTAAATTTTTGAAGCGCCCAAATAGGTCAATTCCCCCTTATAAGGGGGTTAGGGGGATTTTTACTTAGTCAAGACTTAATTTTTCAAACAACGAACGGAAAGCCCCATTCCTTTGTCGTAATTACCTCGAAAAACAGATTGGTTGAAGTTTTGAAGACTTCTAGACCAAGCAGTAAACTGGTCGTTTTCGGTGCTACTCCACCAATAGCCCACTTTTCCGATATTGACAAAACCGCCTTGCCCATATCGATATCCCCCAGGAAAACCTGAAAAGCCACTTGAATTATTTCCAGCACCGATGTTTGCAGCATCATTTTCCCACAAATCTGTTGATTTCATTTTTTGGCTCGCATTTGTTTTACCTCCAAGAAACTCGATTAATTTGGCCCAATCTCCATCTGTAGGGATTTTCCAACCTTCAGGTGCCAAGCCTCTCGGATCGTTCACTGCAAACCAATTGTAAAGCTTGCCATAGATTTCTTCGTTCTTGGGATCATGTTCAAAATAAGACCAAGCCGGGTGCCCATTCGCTCCTGCTTTTTCCCAGTCTTCATCTGTCTGCGCATAGAATATTGGATCCCCATTTCTGAAGGTTGTCACGTCTAAATTTTTGGTACTCCAAACCTGAGTTCCAAGTGTTGTGGTTTGGGCAAAAGAAAAAGTACTTATTAGCGTAACTAAAATAATTGAAAAAAGAGTTTTCATAGAACTTTAAGGTTTAGGAATTTAAAAATTAGATGCATAAAACTAGGAAAAATTGGGTTTCGATACAAAAGGCTTTTAGAGGAAAGTAAGATTGTACGAAGTACCAAGTACAATGTACAAAGTACTTTCAAATCCGTATTTCCCTTTAAAATGCAGAAAACCCCAAATACCCAAATTCCAAGAACGATGTACCAGGTACAATGTACCAAGAACCAAGTACCCTGTCTGCGGCAGGCAGGCAAGAACGATGTACCAAGTATGAATTCTGGTACTAGGTAACGCGATTCAGGCCCTAATCCAATTCCCTACTTCGTACTTGGTACTTAGTACTTAGTACTTTATCCCATTACTTTAAGCCTTGGTAGATGGTTCGTCGCATCTCGTTACCGAAGTAAAATCCATAGGGGTTGGGGGTGCCGACAGAACCGACCTGGGTCATAAAAACAGCGACAAGCTTCTTTTTTGGGTTCACAAAAAAGTGAGTGGAGTTGG
>CANHCD010000098.1 GCA_947458795.1 Cyclobacteriaceae bacterium
AGGCTATTTCACCTTTGCCATGGCCTATGCTGGGCTAAGCAACTTGGGTTGGGAAGTCCTATTCAAGCCACATGTGCTTATACCAGGATTACTGACCAGCTTGATGCTCTGGGGCAATTATCCACTGACTCAAGTTTACCAGCATGGAGAAGATGCGCGTAGAGGTGACCGTACCTTGAGTTTGTTGTTGGGCATCAAGGGTACCTTTATCTTTTCGGCGCTCCTATTTGCAGGGACGACCGCTGCTTTTATTTGGTATTTTCTAGACAAAGGACAGTCCCATATCGTCGGGTACTACTTAGCTGCGATGGCGCCTATTGCACTCTTCTTTTTGGTTTGGATGGGATTCATCTTTCGGGAATCGGAAAAGTACGCGAGCTACAGTTGGGCCATGGGCATGAACTTCCTGTCTGCGATTGCGCTCAATGCCTTTTTCATCTACTATTTCCTGGAAAACACCCAGATTCTGCAGGTGTTTAACTGAGATTAGAAAGGTTGACCGTGCGTATTTTTGAGTAGGGTGCGGGCCACAAAAGGTAGACGCTGGATGAGATTTCTAGCCACTACAGAACCCTTACCCGATCCAAAAAGTCCTTGAATGGCTCTTCCCACACCAAGGCGCTGGTAAAAATGGGCGTTCCAACCTTGGGTATAGCGCTGCTCCACTTCCTGCCTGGTCCTCCCTTCTCGGAGCGCTTCGGTCACCAAAAACGCCGAGTGCATGGCCATGGCCATCCCATTTCCGCAGAGCGGGGTGATCAAGCCGGCCGCATCGCCTAGTAGCAGCAGATGGTTTTCTACCGGGAGCTTGCGCTCAAAATTGATTTCTGTGATCACTTCAGGCTTTTCCCAGAGAAAGGTACTATCCTCAAAAATTCGTTTGAGTACCGGATTTTTCCACAACACCGCCCGCTCCATTTCTTCAATAGATCCGTACTGTCTGAGTTGATCCCGATTGCCCAGGTAGCAAAGGTTAAACTTTCCTTCTTCGATGGCATTGAACCCGCAATAGCCTCCCTGAAAATTATGCAAGGCCACGGTATTGGCTGACCCTTCCGCCAGGACATGGTATTTGACTCCGATGTAGGGGCTTCGCTTGGTAAAAAAAGGTCGCTCTAGGACTTGATCCAGTTTGCTTCGCTTGCCGAAAGCCCCTAAAACAACCGGCACCTGCAGCACTTGGAAGTCAGAGAGTTTGACTTCAAAGAGATCTTCCTTTTCCAGAAACTCCAGATCGGTCACGGTAGTCCCCGTCAGGAATTTTACCCCTTGCCCGGAAGCAAGTTGGTACAGCCAGAGATCCAACTGGTACCGGCTGATTCCAAATCCACCTAGGTCTAGAGGTAGGAAAACGGATTTGCCTCGGGTGTCTGAAAACTCGAAAGTATCAATCCGGGGGAGATCCAAAAAATCTGGATAGAGGCCGTTTCGCTTCAAGAAGTCGAGGACCTCATTGGATACATATTCCCCACAAACCCGATGAAAAGGATACACTTTCTTCTCCACGAGTGTGACTGGATGTCCCTCTTTGACTAATAGCAAGGAAGCAACCAAGCCTGCAAGCCCTCCGCCTACAATCAACACCTCCTGTTTACGCTGTATCAATGCCTTTAATTTTAGTAGGGAACCGCCTGTCAAAAAATTAGTTTTTTCACAAGCCTAACATCCTCCTTTGGAAGTTAGTATATTTTCGAAAAAATTAGAAACAGACTATGAATACACCCTTCCCCAAGTTGCTGAGGAGAACCGCCTTTGTGCTAGGCCTTATGGGCGCTATGCTACAAGCGGAGGATTCCTTTGCACAGAAAAAAAAGAAAAAAGGTGCAGAAACACCCGCTCCTGCTGCACCAGCACCGGCCAGACCAGGTGGCCCAGGCGCTCCCGGTGCTCCTGCCAATGGACCCAAACCCTATAAAGAAGTCATTACTGCCAAGGCAAAAACCAAGGCTGGACTTTTTAAAGTACACCAAGTAGAAGACAAATACTTCTACGAAATTCCTGATTCCCTACTCGGCAGAGACATGCTAATGGTCGTGCGTATTGCAAAAACAGCAGAAGGCATTGGCTATGGTGGAGAAAACACCACCAACATGATGGTGCGTTGGGAAAAAAATCAGGACGACATCTTGCTTAAGGTAGTTTCCTTAAACAATTATGCTGCTGATTCCTTACCTATTGCCAAGGCGGTAGAGGCTTCCAACTTGGAGCCTATCCTTCAAAAGTTCCCCATCAAATCCAGAAAAACTGATTCTACAGGAACGGTCGTTGACGCGACGGATTTGTTTATCAAGGACAACCAAGCCTTAGGTCTAGATCGCAACAGAAGAACGCAGTACCGTGTTACCCGTTTGGACAACGAGCGCTCTTACATCCAACACATCCATACCTATCCTATCAACGTGGAGTCACGGTATGTACTTACTTATGCTGCTGCTGAGCCACCTTCCAACAGCGTAACGGGTTTGATCACTTTGGAGATGAATGCCTCCATGATCCTCCTTCCTAAAGTGCCGATGCAGCAGCGACTTGCTGATCAGCGTGTAGGCTGGTTTGCCCGTTCTTATGTAGACTACGGTGCCGATGAGCAGCGCGCTACTTCTAGAAGATACCTAGACCGTTGGAGATTGGAAGTGAAGCCAGAAGATCGCGAGAAATTTGCCCGTGGTGAATTGGTAGAGCCTGTAAAGCCTATCGTGTACTACATTGACCCTGCTACCCCTACCAAGTGGGTGCCTTACTTAAAGCAAGGTGTGGAAGATTGGCAGAAAGGTTTTGAAGCCGCAGGATTTAAGAATGCGATTATCGCCAAAGAAGCCCCTACCGCTGCTGAGGATCCAACCTGGAGTCCTGAAGATGCACGCTATTCCGTGATCCGCTACTTTGCCTCTGACATTCAGAATGCTTATGGACCTCACGTATCCGATCCACGTTCCGGAGAAATCTTGGAATCCGATATCGGATGGTACCACAACGTAATGAACCTTTTGAGAAACTGGTTCTTTATCCAAACTGCTGCGATCAACCCAGACGCGAGATCCGTCAAGTTTGACGATGAGGTAATGGGTCGATTGATCCGCTTTGTATCTGCCCACGAGGTAGGACATACGCTTGGATTGCCGCACAACTTTGCTTCTTCGGTAGCTTACCCAGTTGAAAAGTTAAGAGACGCTGCCTTCACCAAGGAATTTGGAACGGCTCCATCCATCATGGATTACGCGAGATTCAACTACATCGCACAGCCCGAAGACAAGGGTGTGAGCTTGATGCCTGATGTAGGACCATATGACAAGTATGCGATCATGTGGGGTTACAGACCTATTCTTGATGCTAAGAGCCCTGAAGCTGAACTTCCTACCTTGAACCAGTGGATTCTGGACAAGAAGGGTGATCCTGTGTACCGTTACGGTCGTCAGGGCAATAACTACGACCCAACTACCCAATCTGAAGATTTGGGAGACAATTCAGTAACTGCTTCCGAGTATGGAATCAAGAACTTGAAGCGTATCCTTCCCAACTTGATGGAGTGGACGGCTGAGAAAGAAAAGCCTTACAAAAATTACGAAGACCTCGAAGAAATGTATGGTCAGGTAATTGGCCAATTTAACCGCTACATGGGCCACGTACGCAACCATGTGGGTGGAGTGACGGAAGTCTACAAGTCTGCAGGTCAGGGCGAGGCGGTCTACACGCATCAAACCAAAGAAATGCAGAAGGCGGCGGTTGCTTTTGTAAACCAGCAGCTATTCAGCACCCCAAGCTGGTTGATGGACGAAACGATCATCGCCAGAATCGAAGACTTCGGAGCGCTAGAGCGTATTCGTGGAATCCAGGTAAGTACCCTCAACGGAATTTTGGAGTGGGGTAGACTGGGTAGAATGATCGAAAACGAAGCATTGAATGGTGCTAAAGCTTACAAAATGACCGAATTGTTTGATGACTTGAGAAAAGGCATTTGGACTGAGCTTGGCGCTGGAAAAACCATCGACGTACACCGCAGAGCCTTGCAGCGTGCGCACATCGAGCGATTGGAACTTCTCTTGACTGGAAGTGTGGCTGCGCTACCTGCTCAGTTTAGAGCCTTTGCCGGTGCACAAATCAATGCGGCACAATCTGACATTCGTCCGATGGCACGTGGAGAATTGAAAACGCTTCAAAGCCAAATCAGAGGTGCCATCGGCAGAACATCTGACCGCATGAGCAAACTTCACCTTGAGGATGCCAACGAACGCATCAACAAAATCCTGAAGGAATCTTCAGGAGAATAAACTAGAAAGGGCGCCAAGTTGGCGCCCTTTTTTTCTCTACCTGATTTTTTGTTACTTTGAATCCATCTATTGCGATCATGTCTTCTACTCAGTCTATTTTACAGGCACACCACTTACGAATTACCGACTGCCGCCTGGCCATCATCCGTGAGTTTTTGGACAAAAGCGTTGCCCTTTCCCATTCGGATTTGGAGGAGACGTTAAACAAAGAGTTTGACCGCGTTACCATCTACCGAACCTTAAAAACTTTTTTGGAGAAGGACCTTATTCACAAGGTATTAGATGATAGTGGAGCTACGAAGTATGCATTTTGTACCCATGGAGAGGAAGCGCATGCGCACAATCACGAGCATGTTCATTTCAAATGCGAAAAGTGTGAGGAAACCATCTGTCTGGAAGATATCTCCTTGCCAGCAATCCCGCTTCCCAAGGGCTTTGTGAAAAAAGAGATGAACCTACTTGTGCAGGGAATTTGCGAAAAATGTCATTGAAGTAATTCTGATTCTACGGGATCTTCCTCAGGCCAACTGATTCCAGGAGGCAAATCAAGTACTGGTGGCTGCTGTTCAAATTTCCCTCCGGCAGAATCATCTGAATTCCAAGATTGCCCAGGACGAGACTTGGTCCAAACCCCTAAGAAATAACTGATCACGATGTAGGCTAGTCCGCAAAGAAGAAGATCAATTAGGGTAGGGCTCATGCTATTTTTTTTGAAAAGATACGAGATACTCCAAAAAAATCAAGGCCTAGGTCCGGGAAGAACCGACTTTGAAGAGGATGTATTTGCTTAATCAACGGGATAGGTGGATATTTGCTCGCGAAACATTCGAAGTCATGATTATCAAAACCAAAAAATACCAACTCCCCACCACCACTTACATCAAAATGGGACTCGTTTCCATCCTCAAAGAACAGTGGTGGGTCATTTTGATTGCTTTGGCAATCTGCTGTGGCTATTTCTGGATCGCTTCCCTCTGGTGGATTTTTGGAGCACTTCTCGCCTACGGATTGTATGTATTATTTTGGGCAATCCAGTTTACAGGCGTCACCCAAATGGAGCAAAACAAACCCATCTTTCAAAAGATGGCCTATGAAATAGACAGCCGCCAAATCCTAATGAAGGTAAATGCCAAGGAAGGCATGCCGGTACAGTGGAACATGATCAAGCGTGTGGAGGTGTCCAAGGATGCGTATATCCTCTACCTCTCCAAGGCACAGTTTATTCATCTTCCTTACAAAATCTTTAACTCCGACAACGATAAAAAATTCCTAGAGGCTATTCTTAAGCGAAAGGAACTCATCAACTAATCGAAAGCTGGCCCGTATGAGCCAGCTTTTTTTTCTACCATTTTTTAATTCCTCACATGCAACGAACCATGCTATGCAAATCAAACTTCTGGCGCTAGGTAAAACAGACAACAAAGCAATTCAAGACCTGATCGAGGATTACAGCAGTCGACTCGGCCATTACATTCGCTTTGAATTGGAGGTAATTCCAGACCTGAAGCAGAGTAAGTCCCTCTCTGAATCCCTCCAAAAAGAAAAAGAAGGGGAGTTGATTCTCAAAAAGCTTAATTCCTCCGACGAGCTTATCCTCCTCGATGAGCGAGGAAAATCTTATACCTCCCTCGAGTATGCTGATTTTTTACAAAAGAAAATGAATAGTGGCCTCAAGCAACTCGTGCTTGTCATTGGAGGGCCTTATGGCTTCTCAGAGGCGGTCTATGCCAGATCAAATGGGAAGATTTCGCTTTCCAAAATGACTTTTTCCCACCAAATGATTCGCCCTTTCGTGGTCGAACAGCTATACCGCGCAATGACCATTTTGCGCAATGAACCCTACCACCACGAGTAGGTTTGTAAATTTTATTCGAGAATTTTTTGATCAATTAGAAGGGTTGAAGTTCATTTCACTGGGCTGTGGACCGTGGACTGCCTGTGAACCGTGGTTTATCGTCTGTGGACGATTTAATTTTTGTCAACGGCTAACGGTGCACTGTCAACAGCCGAGTCGTGGTATGACATGGCCTAGAATCTTAATATAAGTACGATTATTTGATACATACCTCAATTGACTGTGGTCTGTGGACAGTCGTCTGTGGACGATTTTAAATTATCTCAATGTTAATTTTTTTAGTCTTTTTATTGTTCAATGTTACCAAATTGTTAACTTTCGTCTATTCAGTTAACATTAGCTTGATGGACTATGAAAAAAATACTCCCTTTCTTGCTCTTCTTTATAGGAATTGCTTCCCTTGGCATTTGCCAAGAAAACGCGGTTAACGCGGCTAATTCTAACTTTTCTGAATCAGAAAAGACCCCGTATTCCCTATTTTTGGATGAATCCGAAGCACCAACTCCAGCAGCAAACTGGCATGCACTCCAGCAAGAGCTGGACGAAAAAGCTGCCAAAAAAACGGACTCTCTAGCGCTCCTACGTGTTATTTTCCAAAAAACACACCAGCGCCTATTAAAAAATTACCGTCAACATTCCACTTTTAGCAACCTATTGGACAAGGGCTCCTACGACTGTGTCAGTGGCTCCGCCGCACTTGGACTTCTCTTAGAGCGCTATGGATATTCCTTTGATGTGGTAGAAACCGATTACCATGTCTTTATTCAAGTATACCTTGCTGGAAAAACCTTGATCCTAGAAAGCACGCTTCCCGTAGGAGGCATGATCACCTCCACCTCGGGAGTAAGAAATTACCTAGCCGCCTACCTCACCGAGGGTGTGCCAATGGCACGAGATATCAGTGAAGGCTTGGCAGGCACAAAAGTGGATTTTACAGACAATACCATTTTCCGAAAAGTCAGCCTCAACGAGTTGGCTGGCTTGCAGCATTACAACGAGGCGATCGTGCACTTCAATACTCAAAATTACAAGCAGGCCATTGACTTACTTTCCAAGGCTTACACGTA
>CANHCD010000099.1 GCA_947458795.1 Cyclobacteriaceae bacterium
CCCCTAGTGCCCATTGGAGATCGGCTTCTTTTCCCACAGCTTGATTTTTGCATCAACTTGGGCGGAATCTCCAACCTTTCCCTAGAAAAAAATGGGCAGCGAATTGCCTTTGATTGCAGTCCATTTAATCTTTTGCTCAATCGAGAGGCAATGAAGCTTGGAAGCTCGTTTGACCAAGATGGCGCCTGGGCAAGAGCCGGAAATCTAAATCAGGCACTCCTCGCACAATTAAATGCCCTCCCTTTTTATGCGGTATCGGGCGCAAAATCACTAGGCCGTGAATCGATCGATCAGATCTTCATTCCCCTGTTGGATCAAAGCGGGCTTTCGCCCAAAGATCTTTTATGCACCTTGGTGGAGCATTTTGCCATCCAAATCGCTGCATTGATCCAAACCCATGCCACAAAGGCTACTCCAAGTGTGTTGCTTACCGGAGGCGGAGCCTACAACCGCTACTTTGTGGAGCGATTGGACCATCAGTTGAATCAACAATGGATTCAAGTAGAAGCCACTAAGGAACTTATTGAATTTAAGGAGGCACTGATTTTTGCATTTCTTGGGGTGCTGAAACTCCGCGGAGAGGCGAATGCGCTATCTTCAGTGACCGGAGCAAGTCGTGATTCTTCAGGAGCTGCCATTTATGGGTAAAAGTTAGACCTAGGCCGTAAAAGTCAAGAGAGACTGGAAAATATTTCTCTATTTTTGGGCTGAATTATAAACCCAAAGAACAATGCTTGACTTACTCAAAAAATTTGAGAATAAATCCCCTGAAATCGTTTTTGAATGGAGAGATTCTGAAACAGAGGCTGAGGGATGGGTAGTGATCAACTCCCTGCGTGGGGGAGCTGCCGGAGGGGGAACCCGCATGCGCAAAGGCTTGGACAAACGCGAAGTGGAGTCTCTAGCCAAAACGATGGAGGTAAAGTTTACCGTCTCTGGCCCTGCCATTGGAGGTGCCAAATCAGGAATCAATTTTGACCCAGCAGATCCTCGCAAAGAAGGGGTGCTCAAACGCTGGTACAAGGCAGTCATGCCACTTCTCAAAAACTACTATGGAACTGGCGGTGATCTGAATGTGGATGAAATCCACGAAGTAATCCCCATTACCGAATCTTATGGCCTTTGGCATCCCCAAGAAGGAATTGTGAATGGCCACTTTCAAGCGAATGAACCACAAAAAATCAGAAAAATTGGCCAATTGAGGCAGGGTGTTTCCAAGGTATTGGAAGACCCAAACTTTACTCCAAATGGCGCCAAAAAATATACCGTGGCCGACATGATTACCGGTTATGGCGTCGCAGAGGCAGTGAAGCACTACTACTCCTTATGGGGAGGTGAGCTAAAGGGAAAGCGGGCGGTGATCCAAGGCTGGGGAAATGTAGGCGCCGCTGCAGCTTGCTTTTTGGCAGTGGAAGGGGTACGCATCGTCGGCATCATTGATCGAGCAGGAGGACTCATTCGGGAGGAAGGCTTCAACCTGGATGAAATCCGTGAGCTCTTTTTGAAGCGCGAGGGAAACCAACTGATTGCGGCCAACTTGCTTCCCTTTGAAGAAGTGAATCGGAAAATTTGGGATTTGAAAAGTGAGATTTTCATCCCAGCAGCGGCCTCACGCCTCCTTACCCAAGATCAGGTGGAGCGTATGGTGGCAGCAGGCCTGGAGGTCATCTCTTGCGGCGCAAATGTACCTTTTGCAGATCCAGAAATTTTTGTGGGTCCTACAGGCCTGTGGGCAGATGAGCACGTGGCCCTTATCCCTGACTTCATCGCCAACTGTGGCATGGCTCGCGTATTTGCTTACTTAATGAGTGATGGAGCTGAAGTCACCGACCAAGCGATTTTTACAGACGTGAGTCATACCATCTTGAAAGCTCTTCAGCGGTCGCATGCCCAAAATCAAGGGAGAACAAAACTATCCCAAACTTCCTACGAAATAGCTTTAGCGCAGCTCATGTAAAAAATAGGTGGACTAGCATTCGGAACGAATATTTTGAGCTCCAGTTCAATTCTAGTGATTCAAAACCTTCTTTTTTGAACCAGAGAATTTACCTCAATTCAGGATAATTGAGTTAAATTCTTAGCGATTGGTTAGGAAAATTAGCATTTTGAGACTAGAATCGCTTATTAGAACGATTCAAACCCTAGATTAAACCTAATTCATCACCAAAAAGCCCAGAAAAATGGAGTTATTAATCATTATCATCTTTGTGGTCGGCTATTTTGCCATCGCGCTAGAGCACCCCATCAAGATCAACAAAACTGCTTCTGCCTTACTGACTGCAGTAATTTGTTGGACCATTTTTACCGTTTCAGGTTCGCCTGAGACCTTATTGACCAGTGAGCGATACCTTCATTTTATCCATGAACTTGGAGATAAGGCCGCCACGCTAAGCGCCGGAGAATTGCATTTAGAATACGTAGGCGAGCAGCTGGGCCATCATCTCAATGAAATCGCGCAAATCCTATTCTTCTTGATGGGAGCGATGACCATTGTGGAATTGGTAGATGCACACCAAGGATTCAAATTCATCACGGATCGCATCAAAACAAAGAATCCTATTGCCCTACTTTGGGTAGTGTGTATTGTAGCTTTCTTCTTATCCTCTGTATTGGACAACTTGACCACTACCATCGTGATGGTTTCCTTGGTGCGGAAATTGATTCCAGATAAGGAAATGCGTCTGTTCTTTGCAGGTATGATTGTGATCGCTGCCAATGCAGGTGGAGCTTGGTCTCCAATCGGTGACGTGACGACCACCATGCTTTGGATTGGCGGACAGATCTCTGCTGCTGCCATCATGAAGAGCCTTTTTATCCCAAGCATCGTTTGTGCCTTGGTTCCATTGATTTTCCTCACTTTCACCATGAAGGGTACCTTGGGAGAATTTAAGGATTCAAGTGAGGCGTCCGCCTCTAGCATTAAATCTGGGAACCTGATGCTTATTCTAGGATTAGGTGCCTTGATCTCTGTGCCAATCTTCAAAACAGTAACCCACCTGCCTCCATACATGGGCATGTTGCTCGGACTAGGTATCCTATGGGTGATATCTGAATTGATCAATCCAGATTTGGACGAGGCGGAACGAAAGAATTATACTGCAAGTCATGCCCTTGCTAAAATCGATATGCCAAGCGTTTTATTCTTCCTAGGCATTTTGCTTGCGGTAGGCGCGCTTCAGTCTATGGGTACCTTGGCCAACTTTGCTGGATACCTAAATACAACCTTTGGCGACAATCGAATCATCATCACCCTTATCGGTCTCTTGTCTGCTATCGTAGATAACGTGCCTTTGGTGGCTGCCAGCATGGGTATGTATAGCTTGGAAGCCTATCCAATGGATGACTTCATCTGGATCTATCTTGCCTATTGTGCCGGTACAGGAGGAAGTATCCTGATCATTGGATCTGCTGCTGGAGTAGCGGCCATGGGCATGGAGAAAATCGAATTTGGCTGGTACTTGAAGCGTATTTCTTTACTTGCAGCACTAGGTTACTTCGCTGGTGCAGGCGTTTACTTGCTGATGGCTCAGCTTTAAGATTCACTTTGTTTTTCGAAAAAGGGAGGTTAGTCAGCTAGCCTCCCTTTTTTTATTTCCCTACCACTTCCAGATTTCTAAAACAGGTCTCGAGGTGATCATTGACCAAACCTGTGGCCTGCATATGGGCATAGAGCACTGTGCTCCCCAAAAACTTAAACCCCCGTTTCTTCATGTCTTTGGCTAGGCGATCCGACTCGGGAGAGGTGGCGGGATAGGGATCTCCTGGAGAGATTTTATTTTGAATCGGCTGCCCTCCCACAAAGCCCCAGATGTAGGTAGTGAAGGTGCCAAACTCCGCTTGAATCTCTTGAAATCGTTGCGCATTGTTGATCGCAGCACGAATCTTCATTGCATTCCGCACGATGCCTTTATCTTGAAGCAACTCTTCCACATAAGATTCGGGGAATTGGGCTACCTGCAGGTAGTCAAAGTCTGCAAAAGCCCTTCGGTATCCTTCCCGTTTTTTGAGAATAGTCGCCCAGCTCAAACCTGCTTGTGCACTTTCCAATACTAAAAATTCAAAGTGTGTTCGGTCCTCATAGACCGGTACTCCCCACTCCTGATCGTGATACGCAATGTATTCCGGAAAGCCCAAGCACCAAGGGCAGCGTGATTTTTGCAAAACATCCATGGTCCAAACCTCTATAATTTAGACACAACAAGCAAGTTGAACCGGTACTAGATTCCTTATTTAAGTGCTCGAAAAAAAATGGAAGTTAAGCTGGGCTGTTCCAGATGCTCCAAGCCGCTTCAGCCTGCAGCTCGAGCATGTCCTGGCCATTTTTGGAGGCTCCACCTCTAGCGATGCATTCTTGCATCAGCCGGGTGATTGGAGGATTGTACACCAGATCATACACTCGATGCGCTGCATGGAGCTGCTCAAGGGGAATGTTTGGCATGTCCTCCACCTGAGGATAAGTACCTACTGGACTAGTGTTGATGATCAAGGGATGGGAGGCAAGCCACTGAGGCTGCTCCTTGAGTTCCGCATAGGTAAGCTGCCCCTCCTGTTGACTTCTAGAGACAATGCGAAAGGAAACGCCTAAATCTCGAAGGGCTTGCTGCACTGCCTTGGAAGCTCCACCAGTACCCAAAACAAGGGCATTGGGAATGTCGTTGCCTAGCCAGGATTGTAGGGATTGCTTAAATCCTAAGTAATCCGTGTTGAAGCCGATCTTTTTCCCATCGCGAATTCGGATGCAATTCACCGCGCCAATTTGTGCACAGGCGGGGTCCAAGCCATCTAGGTAGGAAATTACTTGTTCCTTGTAAGGTATGGTTACCGAAAGTCCTTCCAGGCTAGGCTCGCTAGCAAAGAGCTGGGGAAATTCTTGAATGCGTGCTATTGGGTAAAGCTCAAATTGGCATCCCTGGATTCCTTCGCGACTAAACTTTTCCGTAAAATACTTCTTGGAAAAGGAGTGCCCCAAAGGAAAACCGATCAAGCCAAATTTTCTCATCCTTGCTGCAATTTACTTGCGAGCCATTCGATAAAAATAACGAGGCCAATCCCAAAAAGGAATGCCCCAATTGCCCATTCTACTTGAGGCAACTCGCCCACTTTCTCAGCAAAGGTGCTGGGAAGAATATTTTCCGAAAGGAAAGGGACTTCTTTGCCGCTTGAGGAAGTTCGCCAAGAAGTCACCAGCTTCCAAGGCCATAGCTCATTGACAGAACCCAGCATAAAACCAGAGAGTAGGCCGATGGTGGCCGTATGGAATTTGCGAAGCAAGTAGGACACTACTCTGCTGAAGGAGAGAATGCCGACGAGACATCCTGAGGCAAAAAGGGCAAGTGTCAAAATATCTCGATCCAATACCGCCTGTAGAATCCGCTCGTATTGACCTAAAATCAACAGGATAAAACTCCCACTGATCCCGGGCAAAATCATGGCACAAATGGCAATCGCTCCTGCCACAAACGTAAACCAATAGTCGTCAGGGGTGGTGGTTGGCGGCAAATTGGTCACCCACCAGGCAAAGGCTGTACCCGCAGCAATTGCCAAAACAACACCCACATTCCATTTCTTTATTTCTTTTAAAATCAGAAAGGCAGAGATCAAAATTAAGCCAGAGAAAAAGGACCACAGTGGAATCGGATGCACCTCCATCAAGTAGGTAATGACACCGGAAAGCGTAAAGATGCTCGTCATGATCCCTGTCAAAAGACTCAAGAGAAAGTTGCCATTGACGCGAGCATAGAATTCCTTGATTCGGAAGGATTTCAGCAACAACAAGTTGTCCAAATTAAAGGCATTGATACTATCCAAGAGCTCCTGATAGATCCCCGCAATAAGGGCAATTGATCCTCCAGAAACGCCCGGAACGATATCTGCTGCTCCCATGGCTATCCCTTTGAGGTAGGTTAAGCCGTATTTTTTAACTGTATCCATACTGAAAAAGAAAGGCTGAAAGAAAACCCTTTCAGCCAAATTAATTACAATTTGATTTCTCCAAGAAAATGATCAAAGGTATCTCCACGAAGGCCCAATCGAATGGTTTCCAAGGGAATTACTTCAGCAGGGCTGATGTTGCCCAAGTTCACATTGGCTCCGAGCAACTTGATAAACCATACTTGCTGAGACTTTTGAGGGGCTTCCCAGATGATTTTTTCTTCCGGGACCTGAGTTAAAATTTCCTCTACAAGACCTTGACGTACTTCTCCAGAATCTCGGAAGAGGCCCACATTTCCTCCTTCACGTGCTTCGCCAATTACTTTCCATGCTCCGGCACTTAGCTCGGTTTGCATTTGCTCGATCCACTTGTAAGGAGGAATGATTTTAGCAGCATCCTTGGACCCCACTTCAGAAAGCACGGTTACCTGCTTGGAAAGGGTCTGAATGTATTCACACTTTTTGTCGTGATTGAGAGAGATGGAACCGTCGGACACTTCCGCATAGCGGAGGCCAAAGGTATCGAGTACTTTACGGTAATCGTCAAACTGACCTCGAACGATAAAGGCTTCAAAGAGGGTACCCCCAAAGTAAACAGGGATTCCAGCGGACTGATAAACCGCAATTTTTTCTTTTAAATGCTTGGTGACATAGGAGGTCGCCCATCCAAACTTTACAATGTCTACATAATCCGCACAGCTGTCTACAAAATCTTCTGTTTCGCGTAAGCTAAGGCCCTTGTCCATAGCCATGGTAAATCCCGTGTTACGAGGCTTTTCAGTCCGTACAGGGAGATTCTTCAGCACGTAATTCATTCGGTAGGTTTTAAGGTGTTGAGCTGGGATTTTGGTCCCGAAACTGGGCAATGATTTTGTATACCGCCTTTTGTTTTATCAATTCTGGCATCAACTCATACAGCAATACATGCCTGTCAAAGTCCAAAGTTAATGCATTTTCTAAATAAGTGAAGGCTTCCTTGTATTTCCCGGTTTTGATGAGATAGACTACCAGACGGTAGTAGAGCTCGGCTTCCTCAGGCAATTCTTCAATTCCTTCGCGGACCACATCGATGGACTCCTCAAATCTATTTTGCTCAAAATAAATAATGGATAAGTTGACATAGGCCTCCATGATTCCAGGCTCCAAATTGATGGCCTCCTCGTAGGCGTCGGAACTGGCCTGCATGTTGCCCAAGTTGAACTCCGCATCAGCCAATCCTACCCA